>NZ_JBLUXC010000003.1:0-163023 GCF_048276795.1 Aeromonas sp. PS2Canimalfood6 | reverse complement strand
TCAGGCGCGATTCTCATCGTGGCGCGGAGAACATTCTCCATCAAGACGCCGGATAGATTTAAGCAAGCCAACCACAACACCCGAAATCAAGGTTGCAAAAAAGGGGGTGACCATAGATTTTCTTATGTGATGAGGAGAGACAGAACCATGCCTGACAGCTCCCCGATGGTGACGCCCGCCCAGCGCAAATGGCTGCCCTGGCTGACAGCGGTCGGTTTTTTCATGCAGACCCTGGATGGCACCATCCTCAACACTGCCCTGCCCAGCATGGCCGAGGCCCTGGGCGAGAGTCCGCTGCAGATGCAGTCCGTCATCATCGCCTACATGCTGACGGTGGCCCTGCTCATTCCCGCCTCCGGCTGGCTGGCGGACAGATTCGGCACCCGCCGGGTCTATCTGGTCGCCATCCTGCTGTTTACCCTGGGTTCCCTGGCCTGTGCCATCGCCAACACCCTGCCCATGCTGGTGATCGCCCGGGTGTTGCAAGGGGTCGGGGGGGCCTTGCTGATGCCCATCGGGCGTCTGGCGGTGCTGCGGGTCTACAGCAAACATGAGCTGCTGAGGGTGATGTCGTTCGTCACCATCCCCGGTCTGCTCGGCCCCCTCATCGGCCCGGCCCTGGGGGGCTGGCTGGTGGAGGTGGCGAGCTGGCACTGGGTCTTCCTCATCAACCTGCCGGTGGGCCTGCTCGGCTTCGTGGCGAGCTGGCACTTCATGCCCGACCTTCGCCAGCACACCGCCAGGTTTGACTGGCAGGGGTTTGTGCTGTTCAGTGTCGGCATGGTGCTGGTATCCGTCGGTCTGCAAGGCCTGGGGGAGCACAGCATCTCAACCGGCTGGGCCCTGTTTGCGGTATTGTTCGGTCTGGCCGCCATGGCGAGCTACTGGCTCTATGCCGCCACGGCGGAGCAGCCCCTGTTCAGTCTGGCGCTGTTCAAGACGTCCACCTTCGCCATCGGTATCTGGGGCAATCTGTTTGCCCGCCTCGGCAGCGGCGCCATGCCGTTTCTCACCCCGCTCTTCCTGCAACTGGGGCTCGGCTTCTCCCCGAGCAAGGCGGGGATGACCATGATCCCCACGGTGATCGGCGCCATGCTGACCAAGACGCTGGTGAACAAGCTCATTCCGCGCATCGGTTATCGCCGCATCCTGATCGGCAACACCCTGGCGCTCGGGGCCATGATCGCGAGCTTCTATTTCATCGACAACCAGGTGCCCCACGGCGTACTGCTGGTGTGGCTGGCGGTCTTTGGCGCCATCAACTCCCTGCAATTTTCCGCCATGAACACCCTGACCCTGCAGGATCTCAGCAGCGAGCACGCCAGCAGCGGCAACGGTCTGCTGTCGGTGGTGATGCAGCTCTCCATGAGCCTGGGGGTGGCCATCGCCGCCAGCCTGCTGGGACTCTTCTCCATCGGCCAGCCCGAGGAGAGTGGCCGCTGGCTGGAGGGGTTCCACCTCACCTATCTGTGCATCGGCCTGATGTCCATGCTGGCGGCGCTGATCTTCGCCCAGCTGGCGCGGGAAAAGCGCTGAGTCCCAGGCTCAGGGGGCGGGCAGGTAGCTCACGTCGCAGGGTAATCGGGCCAGCAGTCCGGCCAGGTGGGTGGTCTCCAGCAGGAAAGTCTGCTCGGGGTGGCCCGGCGTCCAGGTAAAGGCATGGTGATTCATGAGCACGGGATCCACCAGCAGGGGGATGTCGGCGCGTGGCAGGAAGGGGCAGACGGCTCCCGGCAGGCAGCCAATCTCGGTCTGCATCTCGTCAGCGGTGCAGATGGAGGGTTTGGCACCGAGCGCCGCCTTGACCGCCTTGCTGTCGAGCCGGCCGTCCCTGTGGGTCAGCAGCAGGGCGAAGCGACCATCCTTGAATTTGAGGAAAAGGGTCTTGCTGAACTCGGCCTGCCAGCCGAGGCGAGCCTTGACCCGCTCGTCGGTGGCGTAATCGAGGATGGGTTCGTGCTCGAAGCGCTGGTGGGGCAGGTCGGTGAGCAACTGACGGTTGAAGTCGTGAATGGCATCGAGTGGCATGGGGTTCTCCTGTGATGGCGGTCATCCTGCCACTTGCACCGGCGCAGGCCCAATCACCGTTTCTTATCCGTCATCAGCGGAGTCATCAACAAGGGCACCCGAGGGTGCCCTTGTCGTTCAGTGATGCTGCAATTCGCCCGCTTTCCAGTGGAAGGGAATGGGGTCAAGGCGCTGGGAGGCTTTGTCGTAACCTGCCCACAGCTCACCGATGGTGCGACCATCGATGGGATGGCGGAATGTGGGAGCCAGCTCCGCCAGCGGCCAGAGCACGAAGGCGTTGGTGAGGATCTCGCCGCGCGGCAGCACCAGCGGTGTCTCGCAGACCAGCTCGCCGTAGAGCAGCAGATCGAGATCCAGGGTGCGCGGGGCGAACTTCTTGGCATCCGGTTCGCGGCCGTGAGCGAACTCCATGGCGCGCAGCCGCTGGCACAGGGTCGCCAGGGGCAGCTCGGTATCGGCACCCACCACCAGGTTGTAGAAGGGGCGGCCGTTGAAGCCCACTGCCTCGCTCTCGAATACCCGGGAGACCTGCAACTCGCCGAATTCGGCGTGCAGGGCATCGAGGCCGGCGCGGATATGGCGTTCCCGTTCGATGTTGGATCCCAGACTGATATAGATGCGGGTCATCAGTTGGCGCTCGCAGCCGGCGTGCGATGGCGCAAGATCTCGACCCCGACGCCTGCCGCATTGGGCACGGCACCCGGTTTGGTCAGGGTCACCTTGACCCACTGTACCCGCTCGTCTTCCAGCACCAGGGCGGCGACCTGCTCGGCCATGGTCTCGACCAGCTCCACTATCTTGCCCTGGGCGTGATCACAGATCTTGCGAGAGAGGGTGGCGTAATCCAGCGCCAGATTGATATCGTCGGTTGCGGCGGCTGGGCGATTGTCAAACCCCATCTCGAGGTCGAAACAGAGCTTCTGGCGAATGCCCTTCTCCCACTCATATACCCCTATGGTGGTCAAAACCTCGAGTCCGCGAATAAACACCTTGTCCATGACAGTACTTCTTCTTTACTCTTGATGGGCTGTGAAAACAGCGCAGGGATGCAGGCCCGGCAAGCAGATTGCCGCTGGCGGCCGGTTTGGGCGACACGCTTTCGGGCAAGCCCGGGCCTGGGAATGTGGCCCGCATCATACCCCATTCATATCGTGGTAAAAACGACCAAGATGACGGCCCTGACGATTTTGATGATTATTCTGGCCTATCTGGGCGGTTCGCTGTCCAGTGCCGTGCTGGTTTCCCGCATCACGGGTCTGCCGGATCCCCGTGACCATGGTTCCCACAACCCGGGGGCGACCAATGTGTTGCGCCTCGGCGGCCGGATGGCGGCGCTGATCGTACTGCTTCTCGACGTCCTCAAGGGGATGACCCCCGTCTACCTCGCCTGGTATCTGCAGATCAAGCCCGTCTACCTCGGCTTTATCGGGGTGGCCGCCTGTCTGGGCCACATGTACCCCCTCTTCTTCCACTTCCGTGGCGGCAAGGGCGTCGCCACCGCCCTCGGTACCATGCTGCCCATCGGCTTTGCCATGGGGGGCGCCGTCATCACCACCTGGCTGCTGGTGCTGCTGGTGAGCGGCTATTCGTCACTGGCGTCCATCGTGACCGTGTTGCTGACTCCGCTCTTTACCTATCTGCTCAAACCGGAATACACGTTGCCGGTCTCCCTGCTCTCCTGTCTCATCCTGATCCGTCATCACGAGAACATTACCCGCCTGCTCAAGGGGGAGGAGTCCCGCCTCTGGGGGCGCCGGGGAGCGGTCCCGCCAGCAGAAGTGATGAAAATGGATGATGCTGCGCAAAAAAGAGACGAACGAGACGAAAAGTGAAATTTCCCGTTGACCACCTGCCCTAAAATCCGTTTAATAGCGCCCACGCCCAGATAGCTCAGTCGGTAGAGCAGGGGATTGAAAATCCCCGTGTCGGCGGTTCGATTCCGTCTCTGGGCACCATATTTTGGTGCCATGAAATAAAAACGTGTTCATGCACAATGGTTTGAAGTGTGCCGGCTTAGCTCAGTAGGTAGAGCAACTGACTTGTAATCAGTAGGTCACCAGTTCGATTCCGGTAGCCGGCACCATTTGCCCAGATAGCTCAGTCGGTAGAGCAGGGGATTGAAAATCCCCGTGTCGGCGGTTCGATTCCGTCTCTGGGCACCACGAATAATTCCTCCTTAGCTCAGTCGGTAGAGCGACGGACTGTTAATCCGCAGGTCGCTGGTTCGAGCCCAGCAGGAGGAGCCAAATAAAAAGCCCAGCAGCAATGCTGGGCTTTTTCTTTTCCCATTGTCCCCGTCCTGAATATGGCTTATACCTTCTTCCCCGAATAGATGGAGATCTCGATGGGACAAGGTGTGAAACGCACACAGCGCGATTACTCACTGAGGTTTAAATTGTCCCTGGTCGAGCAGATTGAAAAAGGTGAACTCACCTACCAGTAGACACAATTCCAATATGGCATTCAGGGCAATTCGACCATTCTGGTATGGTTGCATAAGCATGGTCTGCAGGGTTGGAGCCAGGGAGCATCGATTAGAGCTGGCAGGATCACATCATGCCTGATCCCGGCAACCAAATGTCTGAACAGCGTATCAAGGAGCTCGAGTAGCTGGCGCAGATGAGCCTGGAGGCTCAGTTCTTTGAAGGCGCCTCAATCGTAAAAAACGACCTGGTAAGCTCTCTCGCAGCGGTATGTCGAAAAGCTGACCATCTTCAGTGCTTGCTGGTTCCTCGGAATAAACCGTTAGGCTGACTACAATCGCAATCGGGTCGCCGACCTGCGTCATGCACAAGGGCAGCAGGTAGTGAGCTTTGTGCGCAAAGTTCACTACGGGTGGGCATCCACAAGTAGCATTATCTGCTGCAGGGCCAAGACGATGCTGGGCTGACGGTCTGGTGGGACAGACTGTTTAGGATATTGGCCGAGCACCGTCTGTTGGTGCAGCCCAAACGGGCCTATCACAAGACGCTCCACAGTTTTCAGCGTTTCTATCGCCATCCCAACTTGCTCAAACCCGGCCCGGTGAAAATCACTGCGGTGGCGCCAGGGCAGGTCTTGGTTGCCGACATCACTTACCTGCCGGCAAAGAGCGGGCCACTCTACCTGAGCCTGGTGACGGATGCCTGCTCGCGTAAGATAGCGGGGCATCACGTGCACGAAGGGATGCATGCTGAGTTGGTTGTGATGGCGCAGAGCACTGAAGCAACGGCGTGGCAGCGGGGAGTTTATCCATCACTCGGACGGCAGGGTGCAGTATTGCTCAGGCTTGAATCAGACGCTGTATGAACGGTACGGAGTACAGTACTCGATGACTGATGGGTATGACTGTTATCAGAATGCGCTGGCAGAGCGGGTGAACGGGATACTGAAAGGAGAGTTGCTGTAGCAAAGCCCGTAGGACCTGGTGTAGACGAGGAAGATGGTGCATAAGGTGGTGGGTAGTTATAACCTAGAATGATCGCATTAGGCCTCGCAATGCAGAATCCCCGATGCGGTACATCGGGTTCTGAGTGCCAGAAGTTAACTGAAAACATGTAAACGGACTTCAGGATTTCAGGCCCGCTCTTCGGTCAGGGGGCTGACACTCAGCACGGGGGCGGCATCGATGCCGTCGGCATTCATCATGGCGGAGATGCGTTGCAGGGATGAGAGCAACAACCCTTGCTCCCAGTTCTCCAGCGCCTGAAAACGTTGAATGAAACTCTCCTGCAAGGGGGTCGGAGCCTGGGCAAGCAGGGCGCGTCCCGAGTCAGTGAGCGTTGCATGCACCTTGCGTTTGTCGGTTTCGCTGCGAATGCGCTGTACCAGCTGGCGGCTCTCCAGCCGGTCCATGATGGTGGTGGCGGTGGCCTGGCTCATGTTGGTGTGATCCGCCAACTGGCGCATGGAGATCTGGCCAAGCTCGTCGATGCCCTTGAGCAGCAGGAGTTGAGGCGAGGTCAGGCCGGCCTCCTTGATCAAGCGTTTGGAGTGCATGTCGATGGCACGGATGATCTGGCGCAGGGCGATCAGCACTTCATCATGTTTTTCCATGGGGTCTGGGTCATCGCAGGGCTGTG
This sequence comes from Aeromonas sp. PS2Canimalfood6, assembly GCF_048276795.1. Classification (NCBI taxonomy): domain Bacteria; kingdom Pseudomonadati; phylum Pseudomonadota; class Gammaproteobacteria; order Aeromonadales; family Aeromonadaceae; genus Aeromonas; species Aeromonas sp. PS2Canimalfood6. The sequence goes on along the minus strand of NZ_JBLUXC010000003.1, from coordinate 156,934 downwards.
GAGAGGCGCGAAATTCTCCGCCTAATCCATAACAAGGTCAATATGGTTTTTGATGTAATGGTTTTAGCTCTAATGAATATTGTGTTAGGTTATCGGACAATTGCCCCATTCCAACCCGATATTTGAGGAGTGAAATCATGCATGACGACCTGGATATCAAGTCCCTGGTTGCCGACCTGCGTGTGGTCAGAGTTCGCTATGAACTGCCGGACACCGCAGCATTTGTGCGTTATCAACCTGCCTATGACGAGGACCCCAACAACCTCAAGGTACACCACTACGATGGTGAGCTGCCGCTCTCTTGCAGCAACACAGGTTCTTTCAGTCTAAAGGAGTTGGTCAATGAGCTGCGCTATGCCTATGTGCTGGTTCACCTCTTCCCCGACGAGAGTGCCATGAACTTTTATCTGGCGGGTCTGGACAATGGGCTGGCACAGCTGGAGTTCATCGGTGGCTCCTATGACTTCAACCGCCTCTGGATCACCAGCGGTGTCTCCAATCTGGGGGTGCCCATGGCTATCTTCCTCGGCAAACGCCACGCAGTGAACGGCCAGCCGTCGGTGACCCTGGTGGATCACCGTGAGCAGGTGGCAGGTCGTCTGGCCTATCGCGCCATCGGCGGTGCCGGCGATCACGTGGGTGAAGACTTTTTCAACAACGACTAAGGAGGCCCGATGCGAGCAACCAAAGGGCTTTTGAAAGGCCTCAATCCCACCATGGCCATGACGGCCCTGACCGTCGTGACCCTCTTCCTGCTGTTCGGCGTCTTTGATCCGGATACCGCAGGCACCTGGTTTACCGGGGCCAAGGACACCATCATTGCTGGCTTCAAGTGGTATTACATCCTGGTGGTCGCCCTGTTCCTGTTCTTCGCCGTCTACCTGATGTTCAGCCGCTTTGGCAGCATCCGGCTGGGCGACGACGACCAGGTACCGGAGTTTGGCTACTTTGCCTGGTTTTCCATGCTGTTCAGCGCAGGCATGGGCATAGGCCTGGTGTTCTGGAGTATCGCCGAGCCCATGTATCACCTGCAGGGCAACCCCTTCATCACCGAAGGTATGACGCCGGAAGCGGCCCAGATCGCCATGCGCCTCACCTTCTTCCACTGGGGTCTGCACCCCTGGGCCATCTATGTGATCGTCGGCCTGTCGCTGGCCTTCTTCAGCTACCGGCGCAAGTTGCCGCTGGCCATCCGCTCCGTGCTCTACCCCATTCTTGGCGATCGCATCTACGGCTTCTGGGGCCATGCCGCCGACGTGCTGGCGGTGTTCGGTACCGTGTTCGGGGTGGCGACCTCCCTTGGGCTGGGAGTTTCCCAGATGAACACCGGCCTCAATCAGATGTTCGGCATGGGCGTGTCACAAGCGAACCAGCTCTGGCTCATCGGTGGCATCAGCCTGATTGCCACCCTGTCGGCCATCTCCGGCGTCGGGCGCGGGGTGAAGATCCTCTCCGAACTCAATATCTGGTTGAGCGTGTTCGTGCTGGGCCTCTTCCTGGTGCTGGGGCCGACCACCTACATACTCAACGCCTATGTGCAGAACATCGGTGATTACCTGCAGAACATCGTCAAGCTGAGCTTCTGGACCAATACCGAAGCCAACGGTACCTCGGCCTGGCAGTCTAGCTGGACCGCATTTTACTGGGGCTGGTGGATCGCGTGGGCACCCTTTGTCGGCATGTTCATCGCCCGCATCTCCAAGGGCCGCACGATTCGTGAATTCGTGCTCGGTGTTCTGCTGGTGCCCTCCCTGCTCGGCATGTTCTGGCTCACCGTGTTCGGCGGGACTGCCATGAACCTGGAGCTGTTCGGTGGCGGCGGCGTAGTGGAAGCGGTCAATCAGGATGTCACCATGGCGCTCTACAAGACGGTGGAACTGCTGCACTGGGAGACCTTCGGCTGGATTGCCAAGGGGGTGCTGACCCTGCTTATCTGCACCTACTTCATCACCTCCAGCGACTCGGGCACGCTCGTGATTACGACGCTGCTCTCCATCGGCGACCAGGATCCCCCCGTGCTGCACCGTGCCATCTGGGGACTGGGGCAGGGGCTGGTCGCGGCCATTCTGCTGGTCTCCGGCGGGCTTGCCGCCCTGCAGGCCGCCAGCATCATCGCCGCGCTGCCCTTCTCGGTCATCATGCTGGCCATGTGCTACTCCCTGATGCAGGGGCTCAAACAGGAGAGCCAGCACCAGTTCGAATACAGGCAGAAGCTCAAGCGCCATCCGGGGTCGGTCAATCTGAGCCTGATGGATCGCATCGGTCCGGGCTGATGACAGGTTCGGTCAAACGAAAGGGGAACCTCGCGGTTCCCCTTTTTCATGCCTGTTCGGCGGTCGGTAGCTACAGCATCTGCTTGAGTCGATAGAGCAGGTCAAGGGCCTGGCGCGGGGTCAGCTCGTCCGGGCGAACTGCTGCCAGCTCCTCCACCACAGGATGGGGTTGCGGGGCGAGAGTTACCGGAGCCGGACGGCTTTCGCCGGCGGCCACCGGAGTGGCACTCTCCAGCTCGTGCAGTTTGTGGCGGGCCTGGTGGATCACCGATTTCGGCACCCCGGCCAGCGCCGCTACCTGCAGGCCGTAGGATCGGCTGGCCGCACCTTCCTGCACCGCGTGCATGAAGGCGATGGTGTCGCCGTGCTCCACCGCATCCAGGTGGACGTTGGCCAGCCCACTCATCAGCTCGGGCAGGCGGGTCAGCTCGAAGTAGTGAGTGGCGAACAGGGTGTAGGCGCCAATCTTGCTCGCCAGCTGCTCGGCGCAGGCCCAGGCCAGGGAGAGGCCGTCGTAGGTGCTGGTGCCGCGGCCAATCTCGTCCATCAGCACCAGACTGCGGGCGGTGGCGTTGTTGAGGATATTGGCGGTTTCGGTCATCTCCACCATAAAGGTGGAGCGGCCGGAGGCGAGATCATCCGACGCCCCGATGCGGGTGAAGATGCGGTCGATGGGGCCGATGCGGGCGCTGTCGGCGGGCACGAAGGCGCCGATATGGGCCAGCAGCACGATCAGCGCAGTCTGGCGCATGTAGGTGGACTTACCGCCCATATTGGGGCCGGTGATGATCAGCATCCGCCGCTCCCGCTCCAGCCGGATGGGGTTGGCGATAAAGGGGTCGGTCATCACCTGCTCCACCACCGGATGGCGGCCCGCCTCGATGAGGATCTGATCTTCGTCGATGAGGGTGGGGCAGCGATAGTCGAGGGTCTCTGCCCGCTCCGCCAGGTTGGCCAGTACGTCCAGCTCCGCCAGTGCGGCAGCAGACTCCTGCAGATCGCCGAGGTGGGGCAGCAGGGCGTCGAGCAGCTCTTCGTAGAGACGTTTTTCCAGCGCCAGCGCCTGGGCCTGGGCGGTGAGCACTTTGTCCTCGTACTTCTTCAGCTCATCGATGATGTAGCGCTCGTTGTTTTTCAGCGTCTGGCGGCGGATGTAGTGAGCCGGCACCAGGTGGCTGTTGGCACGGCTCACCTCGATATAGAAGCCGTGCACCTTGTTGTAGCCCACCTTGAGAGTGTTGATGCCGGTGAGCGCCTTCTCCCGTTCCTCGATGCGGGCCAGGCTGGCGGTGGCGCCGTTGGCCAGATCCCGCAGCTCGTCCAGCTCCTGATTGAACCCTTCACGGATGACGCCGCCATCGCGGATGAGCACCGGCGGCACCTCCATCACGGCACGCTCCAGCAGGTCGAACAGTTCGGGGAAGGTGCTCGCCCGCTCGCGCAGTTGCTGCACCGCCTCGTGCTCGCTCTCCGCCAGCAGCCGCTGCAACTCGGGCAGCTGAGCGAAAGCCTGCCGCAACCGGGTCAGATCGCGCGGGCGGGCACTGCGCAGGGCGAGACGCGCCAGCACCCGCTCCACGTCACCGACCTGGCGCAGCAATCCGCCCAACTCGTCATAGAGGTTCTGCTCGATGAGCTCCTTGATGGTGCTCTGGCGACCTTTGAGGATCACCCGGTCGCGGATCGGCTGATGGATCCAGCGCTTGAGCAGCCGGCTGCCCATCGGCGTGGCGGTGCAATCGAGCACGGCGGAGAGGGTGTTGTCGTGGCCGCCAGCCAGATTCTGGGTCAGCTCCAGATTGCGGCGGGTGGCGGCATCCATGATGACCGCATGATCGGGCTGCTCCAGGCGCACGCTGCGAATGTGGGGCAGGGCGGTGCGCTGGGTGTCTTTCACGTACTGCATCAGGCAGCCGGCGGCGCACAGGGCGGTCTCGCTCTGCTCGACCCCAAAGCCCACCAGATCCTGGGTGCCGAACTGCTGGCACAAGAGCTTGCGGGCGGTGCCGAGCTCGAACTCCCACTCCGGGCGGCGACGCAGACCGCGGCGACCCTCGACATGGTGCAGGAAGGCGAACGATTCGGGGTAGAGCAGCTCCGCCGGATTGGTGCGTTGCAGCTCCGCCAGCAGGGTCTCTTCTTTCTCGAACTGGTTGATGAAGAAGCGACCGGAGCCGATGTCCATGGTGCCGTAACCGAAGCGGCGGCCATCGTGGTAGACGGCGGCGATCAGGTTGTCCTGCCGTTCGCTGAGCAGCGCCTCGTCGGAGACGGTACCCGGGGTGATGATGCGAATGACCTTGCGCTCCACGGGCCCCTTGCTGGTGGCGGGATCCCCCACCTGCTCGCAGATGGCGGCCGATTCGCCGAGCTGTACCAGCTTGGCGAGATACCCCTCGATGGCGTGATAGGGCACCCCGGCCATCGGGATGGGGCTGCCGGCCGACTGGCCGCGCTTGGTCAGGGAGATGTCGAGCAGCTGGGAGGCCTTGCGGGCGTCGTCGTAGAAGAGCTCGTAGAAGTCACCCATGCGATAGAACAGCAGGATCTCCGGGTTTTCGGCCTTGAGAGTCAGATACTGCTGCATCATGGGGGTGTGGGCGCTCAAGTTGGCGCCTGGCGCTTGGTATTGTGCTGTCATGTGCTATTCCAGAAGGTGCTCTTGCGGGCAAACGTCTGCCGTCATGGGTCTGAATCTGGGGGCCATTCTACATGCTCGAGGCAAGATGGTGAGGAGGAATCTCCGTCTTGGGGGCAAAGCCGGCATCCCGTCGCGGATCTGTGCATCCGGATGATGCTGACCAGAGTGGCCTGGGGGGAGCCTGGCCGAAAAGAGGCATGGGGGAGGAGAAATAGCATCCCCGCACGGATGCGGGGATGGGAGAGACGGGGAGAGTGTCGCCCTTAGTACATGGCCTCGCCGCCACTCAGCATCTCGTGCAGCTTGGCTTTCTGCTCGGGCGTCAGCACCCGGCTCACCTCGAAGAGGTAGTGGGCGCGATGGTAGCGGGCCTCGGCCTGTACGTCGCTGATGGTCTGCAACTGCTTTCTCGCCGCCACTTCATCCCATTTGCCGGACTTGATCATGTTGACGATGACGTCCTGGCCGATGGCATCGAGCTTGATTGAGCCCAGCTCCCTGGTGGCCTGCTCGCGCAGCCCCTTGATCTGCTCCACCTGGGCGCTGGAGAGGTTCAGCTCCTGGGCCAGGGAGGTCTCGCTCTGCAGCTCGGCGGTGCCCTCGGTGGCAAAGGCATGGGTGGCGATACACATTGCGAGGGCTGTCATGGCGACGTTGAACGGATGCATCATCCGGCTTTCTCCTTGGTCTGATGGGATGGAAACCGCATGCATGGCGGTGTTGGAACATGATAACGAGCAGCCATGTACTGGAGCTTAAGCGACGACAACTTGCTGACGCAGTGGCCCCGGGGTCGGTTGCCCGAGGAGCGGGGCAACTGCATAATGAGCGCCATATTTCGCCTGGAAGAGGCCGGAAGAGGACGCGATGATGGGACTTGAAGCAGAGATCTCCCGCTTATCCCGGGAATTGGGCGAGGCACTGCTGGCCAGAGGCTGGCTGGCCGCCACGGCGGAATCCTGCACCGGCGGCGGGGTTGCCACTGCCATCACGGATACTGCCGGCAGCTCTGCCTGGTTCGATCGCGGTTTCGTGACCTACACCAACGAAGCCAAACAGCAGATGCTCGGCGTCAGCATCGACAGCCTGTTGCGCCACGGCGCCGTCAGCGAACCCGTGGTGCTGGAGATGACCCGGGGCTGCCTGGCCCGCTCCGATGCGGGTATCTGCGTGGCCATCAGCGGTATCGCCGGGCCTGGTGGTGGCAGCGAGGAGAAACCGGTCGGCACTGTCTGGTTTGCCTGGGCAGATCGTACCGGTCGTCACCACTCCCTGCTTGCCCGTTTCGATGGGGATCGCCATCAGGTGCGCCAGCAGGCGGTCAGACAGGCCTTGTCCGGACTCCTGGCACTGCTCAAATAAATTGGGCTTGATACTGTATGCATAAACAGTATACTTAGCCCAACTTCACTTCTTACTCACGATTCCCAGCGGAGATTGGCATGGATCAGAACAAACAGAAGGCACTGGCGGCTGCGCTGGGCCAGATCGAAAAGCAGTTTGGCAAAGGCTCCATCATGCGTCTGGGCGACAGCAAGACCATGGATATCGAAGCCATCTCCACCGGCTCTCTCTCTCTGGACGTGGCGCTGGGGATCGGTGGTCTGCCGTGCGGTCGTATCGTCGAGATCTACGGTCCGGAATCCTCCGGTAAAACTACGCTGACCCTGCAGGTGATCGCCGAAGCCCAGAAGAAGGGCAAGACCTGTGCCTTCGTCGATGCGGAGCACGCACTGGATCCTATCTATGCCGCCAAGCTGGGCGTCAACGTTGACGACCTGCTCATCTCCCAGCCGGATACCGGTGAACAGGCACTGGAGATTTGCGACATGCTGGTGCGCTCCAATGCCGTCGACGTCATCATCGTCGACTCCGTGGCGGCCCTGACCCCGAAAGCGGAAATCGAAGGCGAAATGGGTGACTCCCATGTCGGCCTGCAGGCTCGTCTGATGTCCCAGGCGCTGCGTAAATTGACCGCCAACATCAAGAACGCCAACTGCCTGTGCATCTTCATCAACCAGATCCGGATGAAGATTGGTGTCATGTTCGGCAGCCCGGAGACCACCACCGGTGGTAACGCTCTGAAGTTTTACGCCTCCGTGCGCCTGGACATCCGTCGTACCGGCGCCATCAAGGAAGGGGACGAGGTGGTCGGCAACGAAACCCGCGTCAAGGTCGTCAAGAACAAGGTGGCGCCACCCTTCAAGCAGGCTGAGTTCCAGATCTTCTATGGTGCCGGTATCTCCAAGGAGGGCGAGCTGGTGGATCTCGGCGTCAAGCACAAGCTGATCGACAAGGCGGGGGCCTGGTACAGCTACAACGGCGAAAAGATCGGCCAGGGCAAAGCCAACGTGATGAAGCTCTTCTCCGAAAACAAGGCACTGGCTGCCGAGGTGGAAGTGAAGCTGCGCGAGCTGCTGCTCTCCGGCGCTGCGCCGGTGGAAGAGAAGGCCACGGCTGCAGAATACGACGAGTTTGAAGCCGAAAACGAACAAGAGTTCGAATAAGGAATGAGGAAAGGCCGGGTTGATACCCGGCCTTGTTGTTTATGGTGGATGAATCAGTGAACGAAACGGGCGAGCCCGTCGAATTGACCTTTGAAGAGCTGGTCGCCGCCGCCCGCGCCTTTGCCATGCGCAGTCTTGCTCGCCGCGAAAGTGCGGAGTCCGAGCTGGCCAGACGCCTGCGTCAGAAGGGATTCGAGGAGGAGGTGGTCGCCGTTGTACTCGACCATTGCCGTGGCTATGGCTGGGTCAATGACGATCGTTACGGTGCCATGGCGGTGCGTGCTGGTGCGGCCAAAGGCCATGGTCCGCTCAGGATCCGCTTCGACCTGCGCCGCAAGGGGCTGGAAGACACCCAGATCGAGGCGGCCCTGGATCAACCCGAGCTTGATTGGTTCGAACTGGCGCTTGCGTTGTTGTCGCGTCGGGCAAAGGCGACCGACCTTGCCGACTTCAAACTGCGCATGAAGTGGCTCAAATATCTGATGGGGCGTGGTTTTACCCAGGAACAAGCCCGTTACGCCCTCTCAGCCATGCAAGGTGAGCAATAGTGGCGCGCCGAGGTTGAACATCTATAGCAACTGGTGTGCGGTGCGGCTGGTGGGGAATATCAGCCCTTCGCCGGGTCTGTCGATGGCGGCCCTGTGGTCGAGCGAGGCATCCCGAAGCTCCCCTGTTGTGACGTCCTTGCGGGTGCTGCTGCCAAACGCTGGCCCCTTGGGGGCTATTTCACCCGTCAAGGGTCCCCACGTTTTACTTTACCCTGCAGAAAACTTACATTAATGCGGTTAAAAGTCCGTATTCGAATCAAGCAGGATTTTCCATGTACATGTCCACGTCAGAGATTCGCGCTGCGTTTCTCGAGTATTTCCGCACCCAGGGACACCAGGTTGTCTCTTCCAGCTCGCTGGTACCGCACAACGATCCGACCCTGCTGTTCACCAACGCAGGGATGAACCAGTTCAAGGACGTGTTCCTTGGCGCCGACAAGCGTGCCTATCACCGTGCCACCACGGCCCAGCGTTGCGTGCGGGCTGGCGGCAAGCACAATGACCTGGAAAACGTCGGCTATACCGCCCGTCACCATACCTTCTTCGAGATGCTGGGCAACTTCAGCTTCGGTGACTACTTCAAACAGGACGCCATCCGGTTTGCATGGGAATTCCTGACCGGTACCCTCAAGCTGCCCAAAGAGCGCCTGCTGGTGACCGTCTACGCGACTGATGACGAAGCCTTCGACATCTGGGAAAAAGAGGTCGGCGTGCCGGCCGATCGCATCGTGCGCATCGGTGACAACAAGGGTGCTCCTTATGCATCCGACAACTTCTGGGCCATGGGCGATACCGGCCCATGCGGTCCCTGCACCGAGATCTTCTACGACCACGGCGATCACATCTGGGGTGGCCCTCCCGGTTCACCGGACGAGGATGGCGACCGCTTCATCGAGATTTGGAACGTGGTCTTCATGCAGTTCAACCGTCAGGCTGACGGCACCATGGAGCCGCTGCCCCGTCCGTCCGTGGATACCGGCATGGGTCTGGAGCGTATCTCCGCCATCATGCAGGGGGTGCACTCCAACTATGAGATCGACATCTTCCAGGCGTTGATCAAGAAGGCGGCCGAGATTGTCGGCACCACGGATCTGAGCAACCAGTCCCTGCGCGTCATCGCGGACCACATCCGTTCCTGCGCCTTCCTGGTGGCTGACGGTGTCATGCCCTCCAATGAAGGTCGCGGCTACGTGCTGCGCCGCATCATCCGCCGCGCCGTGCGTCACGGCCGCAAGCTGGGTGCTACCGACGTCTTCTTCTACAAGCTGGCTGCCGAGCTGGCCGTGCAGATGAAGGATGTGGCGGCGGAACTGATCGCCCAGCTGCCGCTGGTCGAGCGAGTGTTGCGCATCGAGGAGGAGCAGTTCGTCCGCACGCTGGACAGAGGTCTGCTGCTGCTGGAAGACGCCCTGGCCAACCTCGGTGATGCCAAGGTGATCCCGGGTGAAGTGGTGTTCAAGCTCTATGACACTTACGGCTTCCCGGCCGACCTGACCGCCGATGTGGTGCGCGAGCGCGAGATCGGCATCGACGAAGAGGGCTTCAAGGCCGAGATGGAGAAGCAGCGCGCCCGCGCGAAAGAGGCTTCCAGTTTCGGCGTGAACTACAACGACGTGCTGAAGCTCGATTTCGAGACCCCCTTTACCGGTTACAAACAGCTGAGCCAGAACACTCAGGTGGTCGGTATCTACAAGGATGGTGTCGAGGTCAATGGCCTCATCGCTGGTGAAGAGGCCGTGATCGTGCTGGCGGAGACCCCCTTCTATGCGGAGTCCGGCGGTCAGGTGGGTGACAGCGGCATCCTCAAGGTGGATGACGGCATCTTCGCCGTCACCGACACCCAGAAAGCGGGCAAGGCGATCATCCACAAGGGCTATCTGGAACTGGGTACCCTGGAGAAGGGAGCCGAGGTCGAGGCCGTGGTCGATGGCGACCGTCGTCAGGCCATCGCCCTTAACCACTCCGTGACTCACCTGCTGCACGCGGCCTTGCGCCAGGCGCTGGGTGAGCACGTGACCCAGAAAGGATCCCTGGTGGGCGCCGAGCGCATGCGCTTCGACTTCTCCCACTTCGAAGGGCTGACCATGGCGACCATTCGCCGGATCGAGGAGCTCGTCAACGCCCAGATCCGTGCCAACCACGAGGTGGCCACCCAGCTGATGGGGCTGGAAGAGGCCAAGTCAGCCGGTGCCATGGCGCTGTTTGGCGAGAAATATGAAGACGATGTGCGTGTGGTACGCATGGGCGACTACTCCACCGAGCTGTGCGGCGGTACTCACGCCAAGCGCACCGGTGACATCGGCTTCTTCAAGATCATTGCCGAGAGCGGCATCGCGGCTGGCGTGCGTCGTATCGAAGCGGTCACCGGCAAGAGCGCCATCGATCTGATGCACCAGCTGGGTGAACAGATCGAAGAGGCCGCCGCGCTGGTGAAGGGCGATCAGTTCTCCATCGCCGACAAGGTGCGCCAGGTACTGGACAAGGCCAAGATGATGGAGCGCGAGCTGGAACAGCTCAAGGCCAAGCTGGCGGCGCAGGCGGGTAACGACCTGCTGAGCCAGGTCATCGACATCAATGGCCAGAAGGTACTGGTTGCCGCCCTGGAAGGGGTCGACCCCAAATCCCTGCGCGGCATGCTGGACGAGCTGAAGAACCAGATGAAATCCGGTGTCGTGCTGTTGGCAACCAGCAGTGATGGCAAGGTCAACCTGATCGCGGGCGTGACCAATGACCTGACCAGCAAGGTCAAGGCCGGTGAGCTGGTCAATCTGGTGGCCCAGCAGGTGGGTGGCAAGGGCGGTGGTCGTCCCGACATGGCACAGGCGGGTGGTACCCAGCCTGAGGCGGTGCCAGCGGCGCTGCAATCCGTTCACTCCTGGCTGGAAGAGCGCCTGTAAGCGGGCGAGGTGATCTGTGGCACTCTATGTACAGAAGTACGGTGGCACCTCGGTCGGCACGCTGGAGCGGATCGAGGCAGTTGCTGAGCGGGTTCAACTGACCCGTGCCCAGGGACATGACGTGGTGGTGGTGGTCTCAGCCATGTCGGGCGAAACCAACCGGTTGCTGGGCATGGCCCAGCAGCTGGACCAGGATGCCAACCGGCGCGAGATGGATGTGCTGATCTCCACCGGTGAGCAGGTCACCATTGCACTGCTGGCGATTGCGCTCAACAAGCGCGGTTGCCCCGCAGTCTCGATGACCGGTGATCAGGTCCGCATCCACACCGATTCCGCCTATGGCAAGGCGCGCATCACCCGTATCGACACCGAGCAGGTGGAAGCCGCACTCGGTGCCGGCAAGGTGGTGGTGATTGCCGGTTTCCAGGGGCGCGATGAGCACAATGCCATCACGACCTTGGGCCGAGGGGGTTCGGATACCACCGCGGTGGCCGTGGCTGCGGCCATCAAGGCCGATGAGTGCCAGATCTTTACCGATGTGGACGGGGTGTATACCACGGATCCGCGCATCGAGCCCAAGGCGCGTCGCCTCGATACCATCACCTTCGAGGAGATGCTCGAGATGGCGAGTCTCGGTGCCAAGGTGTTGCAGATCCGTTCGGTCGAGTTCGCGGGCAAGTACCGCGTGCCGCTAAGGGTGCTGTCGAGTTTCGTCGACGGAGAGGGAACCTTAATCACATATGGAGGTGAGAGGATGGAAGCACCCCTGGTATCCGGCATTGCGTTCAATCGCAACGAGGCCAGCCTGACCATTCTGGGTGTGCCGGACAGGCCGACCGTGGCCGCGCAGATCCTGAATCCGATCAGCGACGCCAACATAGATGTCGACATGATAGTGCAGAACACCATGGGGGATGGCACCGCCGATTTCACCTTCACGGTGAATCGCGATGATTATCGCCGGGCCCGCGCCTTGCTGGAGGAGACCGCCAGCGAGCTGGGGGCCGCCTGCGTGCAGGGCAACGGAGAGATCGCCAAGGTCTCCATCGTCGGGGTCGGCATGTGGAATCATCCTGGTGTTGCGCGCACCATGTTCAAGGTATTGGGTGAGGAAGGGATCAACATGCAGCTGATCTCCACCTCTGAAATCAAGATATCCGTGGTGATTGACGAGAAGTACCTGGAGCTGGCCGTGCGTTCGTTGCACTCGGCGTTCGGGTTGGATCAAGAGCCTCATGAGCAGCCCTTGGGAAACAATCCCTGATTGATTTAGTTTCAACCATTTACCATATCGGTATCTTTGTAAGATAATGGCGCATATCGATATAAATACAAAACAGGATACAGGAGCAAGCGAATGCTTATTTTGACTCGTCGTGTAGGGGAAACCCTGATGATTGGTGACGAAGTAACCGTTACCGTACTGGGCGTAAAAGGGAACCAGGTTCGTATCGGTGTGAATGCACCGAAAGAGGTTTCCGTACACCGCGAAGAGATCTACATGCGGATACAGGCCGAGAAAGTCCCGGGCCAACCGAATTTCTAAGCCATTTCATGGCTGCCTGAAGGCGACATCCCGGATGTCGCCTTTTGTTTTTCAGGGGCCTGCAAATCGGCCTGCAGAGCGCGTAACTACTGGGTAAGTGTCGATATTGCTTGAATATTCCACTCTTTGGCCAAATGCTGAGCGAACGCTCTGTTTTCTCCAAAAAAGTGTTTGACTAAAAATCCCTGTGAAGTATTATCAGCCCCGCAAACGGAGAGGTGGCCGAGAGGCTGAAGGCGCTCCCCTGCTAAGGGAGTATGCGGCTTATACCCGCATCGGGGGTTCGAATCCCCCCTTCTCCGCCATTTTGCGCCCGTAGCTCAGCTGGATAGAGTACCTGGCTACGAACCAGGTGGTCAGAGGTTCGAATCCTCTCGGGCGCACCATATTTGACTCTTGGAGTCATGTGTTGACCATCAGCAAGTCGGCACTAAAGAAGGCTTACTGTTGAGTAAGCTTTTTTTATCGTTTGAAAACAGGGCGCCCGTAGCTCAGCTGGATAGAGTACCTGGCTACGAACCAGGTGGTCAGAGGTTCGAATCCTCTCGGGCGCACCATTTCAAGCAATACAATGATTTATGAGCGCCCGTAGCTCAGCTGGATAGAGTACCTGGCTACGAACCAGGTGGTCAGAGGTTCGAATCCTCTCGGGCGCACCATGTTTAAAGCTGTGCAACAATTTATGAGCGCCCGTAGCTCAGCTGGATAGAGTACCTGGCTACGAACCAGGTGGTCAGAGGTTCGAATCCTCTCGGGCGCACCATATTTCAAGCAGTGCAACAAGTTGTGAGCGCCCGTAGCTCAGCTGGATAGAGTACCTGGCTACGAACCAGGTGGTCAGAGGTTCGAATCCTCTCGGGCGCACCATACAGACAGCCTCGACGTCAGTCGGGGCTGTTTTTTTATGGGCGATATCCTCCTCCCCATCATGGGGTTGCCTTTCTCGTGTCCTTCTCCCTGACGCTCCCACGGGGGACGGTTCCCCCTTGCTGCACGTGCCCCCGGGTCACCACTCTCCACGTGTCTTGCCTGGCAGGCTGCTGACGCATCCCGTGGCCGTGCCTGTGGCGACCTGGGGGCCCGAACCATGCGCATCTATGCTGTACGGGGCTGGCGCCCTCTGGCGGCCTGCTGAGGCGTTTGGCTGGCAATAAAAAAGGATGCCGCGGCATCCTTTCATGTCTTCGTTGAGAGAATCAGCTTTTCAGCCACTTGCGGATGCGGTTGGCATCCCCGACAGGGGTGCGTTTGCCCACCGAGTTGAGCAGTACGATGGCGAGCTCCTGACGATCCGGTTTGGCACGCATCAGCAGGCAGCGGCCCGCCTCGTCGGTATAGCCTGTCTTGGAGAGGCGTACATCCCAGTCCGGGTTCTTCACCAGGGGGTTGGTATTGTTGAACATCAGGCTGTAGGCCGGCTTGTGAAAACGCATCTCCCTGCTGGTGTCCTGGGTGAATTCACGGATCAGCGGCTGTCGATAGGCCGCAGAGAGGAGCTTGGCCAGATCCTGGGCGGTGGAGACGTTGCGGGTGGAGAGACCGGTGGAGTCATAGTAGCGGGTGTTGCGCATGCCGAGCTGTCTGGCCTTGTTGTTCATGGCGCGGATGAAGGCTTGGCGACCCCCCGGGTAGTGGCGGGCAAGCGCCGAGGCCATGCGGTTCTCGGAGGACATCAGCGCCAGATGCAGGGCGTCGCGGCGGCTGACCTGGGTGCCCATGCGCACCCGTGAATAGGTGTGCTTGATGTTGTCCCTGTCGTTCTGATCGATGGTCAGGGTCTGATTGAGGTTCTGGCGGGCATCCAGCACCACCAGCGCCGTCATCAGCTTGGTGAGGGAGGCGATGGGGCGCACCCGGGTGGGGTTTTTCTGATACAGGGTCTTGCCGGTGTTGACGTCCATCACCAGGGCACTGCCCGATTTGAGCTGCAGCTTGGCCGGGTTGGGGGTCGCCAGGGCTGTCTGCGAACCCAGCAGTCCCATCAATCCACCTACCAGCGCGATTGCGCGAATCCAACACCCCATACAACCAACTCCATCCACAGCGAAAAAAGGCGCTAGATTCACTCATTTTTGTCCCTGCTTTACAAGAGCGAGCAGGGGGAATTCGCCACTATTTTCCATAAAAAAGGGCCGCCTGTGGGCGACCCTGTGGTTTGTCTCACTCTCTGGAGACGCCGGGCTTGCGTCTGCTCCACCAGCGCCAGACCAGAGCGATGAGGCCGCCCACCAGCAGCACGACCGGCAGGTAGAGAATGACGCTGAGAAATTGGGACTCATACTGCGCGGCCAGCTTGGTGTGGCTCAGGTAGTAACCCAGCCCGACCAGGGGGCAGATCCACATGATGGAGCTGATCAGGTTGACCACCAGGAAGCGCCCCTGGGGGATCTCGTTGGCGCCGACGATATAGGGGTAGGCGGTACGCACGAAGGCGATGTAGCGGGCGGTGATCAGGGTGATGATGCCGTACTTGTTGAGCAGGTAGTGCACCTTTTCCTTGTGCTTGTCATCGAGATGGGACATCAGCCTGTGATACATCCGGGTGTGGCCGAGGAAACGCCCCTGCATGTAGCCAAGCCAGGTACCGACGAAGGTCGCCATGATCAGCAGCGGGACCACCGCCATCGGCAACACCCCCTGATAGATCAGCACGCCGGTCAGGATCAGCAGGGTATCCCCTGGCAGGAAGGCGGTGGGGATAAAGCCATTCTCGAGCACCAGGAAGGTCAGCAGGACGACATAGACCATGAAGACCATCTTGGGATCAGAGAGTGTCGCCAGATCCTGATGCATAAAGGCGTGAGCCAGGTGGTAAAACTGCTCCATACATGCAAACTCCGCAGGTTAGCTGGGTTGGTCGGTCAAGGGCATGGCAAGTACCTTGTCGATGCGCAGGCCGTCCATATCCACGATTTCCAGTTGCCACTGTTCCAGGGTGACCAGGTCTCCGGTCTGGGGAAGGCGGCCAAGGAGCAGCATGATAAGCCCTCCAAGGGTGTGATAGTGATGTTTTTCTTCTTCCGGCAGACGAACCAGCTCCAGACAGTCCTTCAATTCTGGCAGCGGAATGAGGCCGTCGAGCAGCCAGCTGCCGTCGGCGCGCTGGAAGGCCCAGTTGTCCTCCCCATCTTCCTGCTGGAAGTCGCCGGCCAGGGTTTCCAGCAGATCCTGCTGGGTGACCAGCCCCTGCAGCTCGCCATATTCGTCCACCACCAGCACCATGTGCTCGGAGTGGGTACGGAAGTGGTTGAGCAGCTCCAGGCCATTGAGGGTCTCCGGCAGCAGGCTGCCGTCCTGGGTCAGCGCCGCCAGATCGATGGGCTCTCCCTTGATGTAGGCGTGCAGCACCTTGCTGACGTTGAGGATGCCGACGAGATCCGACAGGCTGCCGTCACAGACAGGGAAGAAGCTGTGGCGATACTCCACCAGACGTTGGAGGTTCACTTCCAGCGGCAGTGACAGGTCCAGATAGCGGATGTCGCTGCGCGGCACCATCAGGGAGGCCAGGCTGCGTTCGTCGAGGCGGAACACGTTGCGCAACATAGTGTGCTCATGGTCCTCGATCACCCCCGCTTCGGAGCCCTCCACCAGCATGGCGTGGATCTCCTCCTGAGTGACGTTGTTGCTGCTGCGCTGATCGACCCGCAGCAGCCGCAGGCTGGCGTTGGTGGAGGCGGAGAGCAACCAGACGAAGGGACGGGTCAGGGTCGCCAGCCAGAGCATGGGGCGGGCTACCAGACAGGCGATGCGCTCGGCGCTGAGCTGTCCGAGGCGTTTGGGCACGAGCTCCCCTACCACGATGGAGAGATAGGTGACCAGCACGACCACGATGACGGTGGCGAGCAGGCTGCTGCTCTTGGGGGAGAGCCCCCACTCCTGCAGCCAGAGGGCGAAGGGCTGGGCCAGCAGGGACTCGCCATAGATACCGTTGAGCAGACCGATGCTGGTGATGCCGATCTGCACGGCGGAGAGGAAATGGGTCGGATCTTCCCCGAGCTTGAGGGCGATGGCGGCGGAGCGGCTCCCTTCGCTCGCCATTTTGGCGAGACGTGCCTTGCGTGCCGTCACGATGGCGATTTCCGACATGGCGAAGACGCCATTGAGCAAAATCAATCCAAACAGGATCAATATTTCCATACTGCAGCAGCACTCCCGATAGAAAAGACCGCTGGCAGTGTAATGAATTTGCGGGCTCTGCGCTTGTGAAAGGAGGTGATTTGGCTCGTGAATTTTTGAATATCGCCCCGGCGGGAGGGATAAAACCGCGGGGCAGGAGAGGGAGAACTGAACCCCTGACATGAAAAAGCCCCCGATAAACGGGGGCTTGTCATGTTGCGCTGTGGCTTAGAGCGCGGCGATCTCGGCCTGCTGGGCTTCCAGCTTGGTCAGCTGGAGACGGTAATCTTCCAGCTTCTCGCGCTCCTTGATGATGACCGCTTCCGGCGCCTTGGCGACGAAGGCTTCGTTGCCGAGCTTGCCTTCGATGCGGCCGCACTCGCCCACCAGACGGGCCACCTCTTTGGCCAGACGGGCCAGCTCGGCTTCCTTGTCGATGAGACCGGCCATCGGGATCATCAGCTCGGTGGCACCGATCAGCTTCTTCACCGACAGGGGGGCGGTTTCACCTTCGCCAAGCACGCGGATGGACTCCAGACGGGCCAGCGACTTGAGGAAGGCCTCGTTGTCAGCGGCGCGCCGGGCATCCTTGGCATCGCACTGGAGCAGCACGTTGAGGGGCACGCTCGGTGCCACGTTCATCTCGGCGCGGATGTTGCGAATGCTGACGATGAACTCCTTCACCCACTCCTGATCCGCCATCGCGGCTTCGTCCACCTTGGCGGCGTCGAATTCCGGGAAGGCCTGAATCATGATGGTGTCGGCGTGTATGCCAGCCAGCGGGGCCACCGATTTCCAGATGGTCTCGGTGATGAAGGGGATGATGGGGTGCGCCAGACGCAGCAGGGTTTCCAGCACGGTCACGAGGGTGTGGCGGGCAGCGCGCTGCTCGGCCTCGGAGCCCTTGGTCAGCACCGGCTTGGTCAGCTCCAGATACCAGTCACAGAACTGGTTCCAGATAAATTCGTACAGCACGCCCGCGGCGATATCGAAGCGATAGGTATCGAGGGCGGTGCGGAAGTCACGGATGGCCACTTGCAGCTGGGACTGGATCCAGCGATCCGCCAGGCTGAACTGCATCTCGCCACCATTCCCTTGCGAAGAGAAGCCACAATCCTGATCTTCGGTGTTCATCAGCACATAGCGGGAGGCGTTCCACAGCTTGTTGCAGAAGTTGTTGTAGCCATCCAGGCGCTTCATGTCCCAGTTGATGTCACGACCGGTGGAGGCCAGCGCCGCCAGGGTGAAGCGCAGGGCGTCGGTGCCGTGGGCATTGATCCCTTCCGGGAACTGCTTGGCGGTGCGCTTGGCGATCTTCTCGGCCATCTGCGGCTGCATCATGTTGCCGGTGCGCTTCTCCAGCAGGTCTTCCAGGGAGATGCCGTCGATCATGTCGAGGGGGTCCAGCACGTTGCCCTTGGACTTGGACATCTTCTGGCCTTCTTCGTCACGGATGAGGCCGGTGATGTAGACGGTCTTGAACGGGACTTGCGGCTGGCCGTTCTCGTCCTTGATGAAGTGCATGGTCATCATGATCATCCGGGCAATCCAGAAGAAGATGATGTCGAAGCCGCTCATCAACACGTCGGTCGGGTGGAAGGTCTTGAGTGCCTCGGTGTTGTTCGGCCAGCCCAGAGTGGAGAAGGTCCACAGGGCGGAGCTGAACCAGGTGTCGAGCACGTCTTCGTCCTGACGCAGCACGGTCACGGACGGGATGCTGTGCTTGGCGCGCACTTCCTCTTCGTTGCGGCCCACGTAGACGTTGCCGGCATCGTCATACCAGGCCGGGATGCGGTGACCCCACCACAGCTGACGGGAGACGCACCAGTCCTGAATGTCGCGCATCCAGGAGAAGTACATGTTTTCGTACTGCTTTGGCACGAACTGGATGCGGCCATCTTCCACCGCCTCAATGGCGGTCTTGGCCATGGGGGCCACGCGCACGTACCACTGGTCGGTCAGCATCGGCTCGATGGGCACGCCGCCGCGATCGCCGTACGGCTGTTGCAGCACATGATCCTTGATCTCGGCCAGGAGGCCCAGCTCGTCCAGCTTGGCGACGATGGCCTTGCGGGCGGCGAAGCGCTCCATCCCGGCGAACTCGGTCGGCAGGGCGGCGTCATAGGCGGTGCTCGGGTTGCCATTGGTATCGACCACTTCTGCCTCGGCACGCACGTGGGCGTCCAGGGTGAAGATGTTGATCATCGGCAGGTTGTGGCGCTTGCCCACTTCGTTGTCGTTGAAGTCGTGGGCCGGGGTGATCTTCACGCAGCCGGTGCCCTTCTCCATGTCGGCATGTTCGTCGGCAACGATGGGGATGAGACGGTTCACCAGCGGCAGCAGGATGTGCTGGCCGATCAGCGCCTTGTAGCGGGGGTCTTCCGGGTTCACGGCCACGGCGGTATCGCCCAGCATGGTTTCCGGACGGGTGGTGGCGACGATCAGATAATCCTTGCCTTCGGCGGTCTTGGCGCCGTTGGCCAGCGGGTAGCGAAGGTGCCACATGTGGCCCTTTATCTCGCGGTTTTCCACTTCCAGGTCGGAGATGGCGGTGTTGAGCTTGGGATCCCAGTTCACCAGACGCTTGCCGCGGTACATCAGGCCGTCTTCGTACAGGCGCACGAACACTTCCTGGACGGCGGCGGAGAGGCCCTCGTCCATGGTGAAGCGCTCGCGCTCCCAGTCCACGGAGTCACCCAGACGGCGCATCTGACGGGTGATGGTGCCGCCGGACTCTTCCTTCCACTGCCAGATCTTGTCGATGAAGGCTTCCCGGCCGTAATCGTGGCGGGTCTTGCCCTCTTCGGCGGCGATCTTGCGCTCAACCACCATCTGGGTGGCGATACCGGCGTGGTCGGTACCCGCCTGCCACAGGGTGTTCTTGCCCTGCATGCGGTTGTAGCGGATCAGGGTGTCCATCAGGGTCTGCTGGAAGGCGTGACCCATGTGCAGGCTGCCGGTGACGTTCGGCGGCGGGATCATGATGCAGAAGGAGTCTTTGCTGGTGTCGCCGTGGGGCTTGAAGTAACCCTGGGCTTCCCAGTGCTGATAGAGCGCCTGTTCGATGGCGTTGTGATTAAAAGTCTTTTCCATGGTCTCGCCGTATTCTGGATGGATGGAGTCTGGTGTTGATTCGTCGTGGATCGAGGGTGGCACAGTCAGGGCTGCGCCGGATCCGGTGCGGCAAGGACGGGCTGATCCCTCATCTCGAGGGTATGGCCCGCCTGGCGATAGTGCTTGTAGCGCTCGCGGGCTTGCTGCTTTTGCGTTTCGTCAGTGGGGACAAAATCTACCACTTGAGCGAAGTGTCCTGCAAACAAAGGTGTCTGCCGGGCCAGGTTGATGAGGCAGGCATAGCGCCGCCGTGGCGGCTGATGGCCTATCTCCACCGGGGCCTGACCGCTCTCCCCCTGCAACTGGTGCGGTACGAAGCGATCGGGCGGCAACTGCCACAACAGCTCGTCCAGACGCAGGGACTGGGCCTCGTCCTCGCACAGCAGATAGAGATGGCCTGCGCTCCAGCCATCGGCCGCAAGCTGGCAGGCGAGGCGCTCGACGGCGGAGGCATCCGCATCATCGGGCTGGCTCATCAGGTAAAAGGTCACTTGGCTCATCAGGTCGGTCCCGTTTGGCTGTGACGGACAGCGATTGGCCGTCTTCGGGAGCCGCGTCTGGCACGGACTTCCCGGATTCTCTCAATGAAACAAGGAAGAGGCAGGCCTCTTCCTTGTGATACAGGGTAACGCCTTCTCGCATCGCTCTTCGAGTCGATGGGGAAGGGGATCACTCCTTGTCTTCGACGTCCGCCACGCCGGCCCGGTTGAGCAGGAACTGGGTCAGCAGGGGCACAGGACGGCCGGTGGAGCCCTTCTCCTTGCCGCTCTTCCAGGCGGTCCCTGCGATATCCAGGTGGGCCCAGTTGTACTTCTTGGTGAAGCGCGACAGGAAGGCGGCGGCGGTGATGGTACCGGCCGGACGGCCACCGATGTTGGCCATGTCGGCGAACGGGCTTTCCAGCTGCTCCTGATACTCGTCGAACAGGGGCAGGCGCCAAGCGCGATCGCCGGCCTGTTCGGAGGCGTTGAGCAACTCGTGGGCCAGGGGGTTGTGGTTCGCCAAGAGGCCAGAGGTATGGTGGCCCAGGGCGATGATGCAGGCACCGGTCAGGGTCGCCACATCGATCACGGTCTCGGGATCGTAGCGGTCCACATAGGTCAGGGCATCGCACAACACCAGGCGGCCTTCGGCGTCGGTGTTGAGCACCTCGACGGTCTGGCCGGACATGGTAGTGAGGATGTCACCGGGGCGGTAGGCGTTGCCCCCCGGCATGTTCTCGCAGCCCGCCAGCACGCCGATGACGTTGATGGGCAACTGCAACTGGGCCAGGGCGTGCATGGTGCCGAGCACGGAGGCGGCGCCACCCATGTCGTACTTCATCTCGTCCATGCCGTCTGCCGGCTTGATGGAGATGCCGCCGGAGTCGAAGGTCAGCCCCTTGCCCACCAGCACGATGGGCTTGGCGTCGGCGTTGCCCTTGTACTCGATGATGGCCATCATGGCTTCGTTCTCGGAGCCGCGGGCCACTGCCAGGTAGGAGTTCATGCCGAGCTCGGCCATCTCCTGCTCCCCCACCACCCTGGTGGTGATGTTGTCATAGGCATCCGCCAGACGGCGGGCCTGGGAGGCGAGGTAGGCGGGGTTGCAGACGTTGGGCGGCATGTTCGCCACGTCGCGGCAGATGCGCACCCCTTTCGCCACGGCCAGGCCGTGATTGATGGCGCGCTCGCCTATGGTCAGTTCCCGACGCGTCGGCACGTTGAAGACCAGCTTGCGCAACGGACGGCGCGGTTCGGCCTTGTTGGTCTTGAACTGATCGAAGCTGTAGAGGCCCGCCTTGGTGGTTTCCACCGCCTGACGCACCTTCCAATAGGTATCCCGACCCTTGACGTGCAGCTCGGTCAGGAAGCAGACCGCTTCCATGGAGCCGGTTTCGTTCAGGGTGGTGATGGTCTTGTTGATGATCTGCTTGTACTGGCGCTCGTCGAGTTCGCGCTCCTTGCCGCACCCGACCAGCAGTACGCGCTCGCTGAGCACGCCCGGTACTTGATGCAGCAGCAGCATCTGGCCCGGTTTCCCTTCCAGGTCGCCACGGCGCAGCAGCGAGCTGAGGTAGCCGTCGCTGATCTTGTCCAGCTGTTCGGCAACCGGAGAGAGGCGGCGGGGCTCAAAAACGCCGACCACGACGCAGGCGCTGCGCTGCTTCTCAGGACTGCCACTCTTTACACTGAACTCCATGGAATCTCCTACATCCTAAAGACAAAAGGCACCATTTATTGAATAATGCGGTGCTTGTTGGGGTATCAGAGGCGGAGCGAACAGTCACAGGCTCCGCAGTTCAAACTGGTAAAAATCCAATATAGGGCCCTATTTTTCAGGCATTCGACTAAAAACACAAGTTTACTTGGGAATGACTGTGATCGTTTTCCGATATTTGTTCAGGGAGACCCTGAAAACCCAGCTGGCGGTGCTGTTCGTGCTGCTGCTTATCTTCGTCAGCCAGCAATTTATCCAGATCATTGGCGATGCCGCCGATGGTGAGGTGCCGACGCGCCTGGTATCCACCCTCCTGCTGCTCAACCTGCCGAATATGGCGTTGTTGATGCTGCCTATCAGTCTGTTTTTAGCCATTCTGTTTGCTCACGGCCGTTTGTACGCGGAAAGCGAGATGACGGTGATGCACGCGGTGGGTTTCAGTCACCGTTTCATCATGGGCAGCGCCCTGGTGCTGGCCTTGCTGACCGCCGCCGTCGCGGCGTTCAATACCGGCTGGGTCGCCCCCCAGGCCAAGGAGCGGGAGTACCAGGTGATCGACGAGTTCAAGGCCGATCCCGGTATCTCTTTCCTGCAGGCCGGTCGCTTCATGGAGCTCGACAAGGGGCGCCTGGTGGCCTACATCCAGGATCTGAACGACAAGGGGTCGGAGTTGCAGAAAATCTTCGTGCTGCAACGGGCCGAGGGGGGCTCACCCCCGTCAGTGGTGGTGGCCAACGAGGGGCAGGTGACCGCCGACAGCAACGGCTTGCAGTGGTTGACCCTGAAGGATGGCTCGCGCTACGAGGGGCATTTCACCGGCAAGCAGTTCCAGGTCTCGGAGTTTCGTGAATACAGCCTGGTGATCCGCCAGCAGGAGATGGAGCGATCCAACCGCAAGGCGGCGGCCAAGCCGACCCTGGCATTGCTCGGCACCCAGGACAACCAGCTGATGGCCGAATTGCAGTGGCGCCTGTCGCTGCCCCTCTCCATCCTGGTGCTCACCTTCCTGGTGGTGCCGATGGCGCGGGTCAATCCCCGTCAGGGGCGTTACGCCAAGCTGCTGCCGGCCATCCTGCTCTATCTCTCCTATTTCCTGCTGCTCAGCGCCGCCCGGTCGGCCATCGACAGCGGGCGTCTGCCCCACTGGCCCGGGATGTTCCTGGTGCCCCTGGTCTATCTGCTGCTGATAGGGTTGCCTCTCAACCTGCAGGGCACCAGCTGGTGGAACGGGGTCAAAGGGCAATTGTTCAAGAGAAAGTCAGCGTGATGCTGCAACCTGGGAGTCTCTGCTGATGTTCGGCATTCTCGATAGATACATAGGCAGGGTCATCTTCATGTCGATCCTGCTGTGCGAGCTGACCCTGGTCGGGCTCGCCGCGCTCATCAAGTACGTGGAGCAGTTGAAGGCGGTCGGGGAAGGCAACTACGACATGCTCAACGCCCTCTACTACGTGCTGCTCTCCATGCCCAAGGAGGCGGTGCTCTTCTTCCCCCTGGCTGCCCTGCTCGGTGGCCTCATCGGTCTGGGCCAGCTCGCGACCAGCTCCGAGCTGGTGGTGATGCAGGCGGCGGGACGCTCCAAGATCAGCATCGTCATGGCGGCGCTCAAGACCGCCATTCCCCTGATGCTGCTGGTGGGGCTGATGGGAGAGTACGTCGCACCGGCCGCCAAGCGGATGGCGGATGACATCAAGGCGGGGGCCATGTCGGAAGGGCGGCTTACGGTCTCGGCCTACGGGGTCTGGGCACGGGATGGCAACAACTTCGTCAACATCAACGGGGTGCGCAACGATGGCGCCCTGACCGGCATCACCCTCTACCGCTTCACTCCGTCCCGCAACCTGATCGACGTGGTGCAGGCGAAGGAGGGGGTGTTCGAGGATCACCACTGGCTGCTGAAACAGGTGCACATCACCCGGTTTGACGATCCCACCCGGATCCAGGACGAAGAGCATGCCCAGATGGCCTGGCAATCCGAGCTGACCCCCAAGCAGCTCGGGGTGGTCAGCATCGATCCCGAGAACCTGCCCATCTCGGGGCTGCGGGACTACATCGGTTATCTGGATGCTAACAAGCAGGATGCCGGACGCTACAAGCTGGAGATGTGGCGCAAGCTGCTCTCACCGCTCTCCGTGGTGGCCATGATACTGCTCGCCTCCTCCTTCATCTTCGGTCCGCTGCGCTCGGTGAGCATGGGGGCGCGGATGCTGATGGGGATCATGACCGGCTTCGCGGTCTATGTGAGCGACAGGGTGTTCGGCCCGGTCAGCCTGGTCTATGCGGTCCCGCCCATCCTCGCGGCCATCGCACCCAGCCTGCTGTTTGGCGGCATCTCCTTCTATATCCTGAGCCGCAAGCAGTAGCGGCCTGAAGGGCGGAGGGCTGCTGACAAAAGGCGGCCATCGCATCCCGATGCACCGCTTCCGTCAAGGTTCTGGGCTGCAAGCCGTCAGTTCTGGTCAGCAAAAAGGGCACCTCGGGGTGCCCTTTTTCGTTGCCGCCTTGGGATCAGCGATTGAGCTGCTCCAGGTTTTCCGTCTTGCCGAGTACCACCACCTCGCACTCGGCCCAGATGTCCTGGAAGGCGCGGGGGCGGGCGCGATTGAACACACACAGCAGGTTGCCCAGGCCAAAGGCCGAGGTGGCGAGCCGGATCAGGGCCTGGGTGACGCGAATGTTGCTGCCGTCCAGGTTCTGGATGCGCAGGCGCCAGGCCCGCATGCCGATGGTCTGGCCGGCGCGGACCCAGAACCAGGTGTAGAAACCGCAGATGACGAAGGCCAGCCAGGCGCTGTAGAGGGGGCTGGTGAGCAGCCAGGCGGCATCCTTGCCCTCGGGGACGCTCGCCATGCCGGTGGCCAGCAGCAGGTGGGCCACCCCCATGCCGATGAAGCCGGCGATGATCAGCAGGGCAATCACCACCAGATAGTCATAGAGCAGGGCGCCGAGACGGCGCAGCAGACCGGCGGACGGATGCCGGGGAGCAGGCTGGAGAGGGGTGGGGGTCTTGCGCTTGGCCATGATGATTATTCCATTAATATGATGCGGGCATTCTATGTAACTGGCCTGGCATCGGCAAGGCGTTGAATAAATGAGCAAACAACGGTGGGGGCAAGAAAAACACCTTGCATGACCAAGCGCCATTCGTATAATCCCTCGCAGCTGCCCGGGTGGCGAAATCGGTAGACGCAGCGGATTCAAAATCCGCCGTTGCAAGACGTGTCGGTTCGAGTCCGACCCCGGGCACCATCAACTAATTCAATTACTTAAGGCCATCCGCGAGGGTGGCCTTAAGTTTTTCTGTCCCTCAGTAATCGCCAAGTGGCGATGAAGTGGCGACAGTGGTTTGGATGATCGGGGCGGCAGTGTAGCTATTCCCCCTTACAAGCTGGTCATCGTGACCGGACACATTTCATAGAAAACCTGTTTTCCGTGGCGCAGGCTGGCCAGTGCACCCAGACCGCAGACCCCTTTTCAAAATTTCAGTTCTCGATTCATACCTGTCTGTGCTTAACCGGCTGAAATATAAAGCCTTCCCGTCTCACCTCGAGCCCTTCTCGATCCTCCCTCGATCATTAAAATTCCCACAGAAAGTACCACCATCCCAATACATTCAACGAGTTACGTTTTCACCTTCGTTATCCAGAGCCCCGCCTAACTGTAAAACCCTGCAATTTCTTTCGATCCTTTCAGATCCTTACCTCGCCCGAGATCCTTTATCTGGCGCGGTCTGGGCCTATGGTTTTGCGGTAATCCACTTTTGCAAAAATTTTTATTGATGAGGCGCGCAGGCGGGAGCGGATGAGCGCGGATTCCGTGGCGCAGACGCCGCCGTGGGCGTTTCCGTGGTGCACTGGGAGGCTGTGAGCGGGCGTAGGCTTCACGTATGATGCAGCGCTGCCCGACGGCACCCATTCATGCGGCACCTTTCCCTGGCCATGCTCAGGCGCTGTCAGGCAGATAGAAGAAGGCCCCACTGTGTGGGGCCTTCTTCGTTTGGTGGGTTACTCGATGATGGGGGAGAGGGTACTGGCTAGTTTCCCGGCATGCTCACTCTGACCGGTAAAGGTTTCGGCCTGGGTTGGCGGTGGCCCGCCGTGGTTATGGCTGGCAGCTGTGGCGGCCAGCTGCTCCACCACCGTCATCAGCTGGTTGAGCAAACGGAAGATGTTCACCCCGTCGCTACCCATCCACGACTTGGGCGCCTCGAAGTGCTGCAGCTCACCGGCCAGCGCCCGGCGAACGAGGGCCACGTCTTCATCCAGGTTACCGCCAGCTGTCTGGCTCATGTTGCCGACGCTGCCCAGGATCATGTCTTCCGCTGTGAGCAACTCGATATCACCGAGCGCCTCGATGCGCTTCATGGCCCCGATCTCTTCGACGCTGTGTTGCGTGGTCGTCAGCTTGTGCTGACCGAACTCGCCCAGGTACTCGTCCGCCTCGCGGATCATCTGCAGCGCCTTGTCGTGCTGGCGGCGGTCGGTGTGGCGACTCTGGTTACCCACGGTATCGGTGCGGCTGAATACCTCGGCGCGCTGCTGCTGCAACTGCTCGCCCGGGGCGATATCCGGCAGAGACCAACCAGTGCCCAGGATGGTGCGAACGAATGGCCGATCGGCACGACCGAAGGCAAAGCCCAGCTCGACCATGGTCCCCTCGATGGGGAACTGCATCAGCCCCTGCTCAGTCCCGCCGAACATCAGCGGCAGCGGCACAGCCCGATAAAGCGGCGTCCCTTCATCCGGCTGGCCATTATCACCGAGCAGCTGCACATCCACCGCATAGCGCGGACGGAACGGGTCATTGAGCTGGCCGGCGGCGGCCTGGTCGCTGATGGCCTCCACCCGCCCGAACTTGGGCAGGTGCATCTTGTCGGCCAGCTCGGGGAACTCCCCCTCCATCTTTCGCCGCTCTGGCGACTTCACCGGTTTACCTGGTGTGGCCGTGGTCAGGGTCATCTCGTCACCCTTGAGCCTGACGCGCTCCACCCGCTTGCCGTTGACGATGGCCCCCGGGCGCATGGCCGGGATCGGGGCAAGGGTGAGGGTGTTACCCGCTTGGCGGGCCGAGAAGGCCGGATCCAGCTCTACCGCCTTATCTGCCCAGCGGCTGTGGGCATGACTGCCGACAAAGATGGCGCCATCCGGCTGTTGATGCCAGATGAAGTCCGGCACCGAGAATGCCCGGCCAGCGTTATCGAGCAGCTGATAGCCGGTACCGGCGCTGGTGAAGTTGGGGATTGGGTTGTCGGTGTAGTCCGCCCCATCCGGCAACAGGAAGATGAGCGAGGTCTGGTCTGTCAGCCATGCCAGCAGGCTGCGCAGGGTGGCGTGCTGGATGCTGGCAGGGAACTTGCTGCCCAGGATCCCGGCCAACTCACGGCAGAGCAGCTTGCTGGTACCGTTGGCGGCGGGTTGCACGTCATACACATAGCCGGTGAACCAGCGGCGTAACTCGCCGTTATAGCCAGTGTCCACGGTCAGGGTCTGCCCCTTGGTGGCACTACCTTCGATTGTTAGGGCTGCGCGACCGCCGGCAGAGAGGTCGAGCACGATGTCATGGTCAACCAAGTGGGTCGGCTTGCCACTCAACGTCAGGTTGGTCGAGAGTCTCACGCCATCCAGTCTCCCAGTTGCTTATCCGCTGCCTTGATCATCCGCTCCACCGAGCTCAGCTGCTCCTGCTCTGGCGCCGCGGTGCTGCTGCCGGTATTGGCCGGAGTGGCATTGGCCGTGCCTTGCCCCACAGTGGCCGGGGTCTTGGGCAGGCGCTGCTCGCGCTTCTCCGGTACCGAGTTGTGCTCGCGCAGGGTGAACTGCACCTGCCACGCCAGCAGACCCTCCTGTTCGCTGGCGGTGATACGACCGGCGAACTTGGCCTGACGCACCTTCACCGACTTGGCCAACAGCGAGCCGACCCGGTAGATATGGCGCTTGCCGCCGTCCCCCTTGGCATCTGCCAGCTCAAACAGGCGGCTCAGGGTCTGCTCATCATTGAACGGCACCAAGCCGGAGACATCGAGCTCCTTGGCCTTCTCACCCTGCTCCGAGCTGCTGGTGCTGCTTGTCTGGCCGCTGCTGTCCTTGTCCTGAAACTGCATCGAGGCGGAGATCCGCATCGACTTCATCACGATGGGCTCACCGTCCAGGGTGAGCATGGCGGTTCGGCTCATTGGGTTAACTCCTGCCAGTAGGTGAGCGGGGAAGATGAGAGCAGCAGGGCGCCTACGGTCATGCTGTGGCTGTGGTCCGGGTGGTCACTCTCGAGCAACTGGGCAGCAAGGCTGGCCGGTTCACCCTGGCCACTCCAACACCACATCATGCCGGTCATGGTTGGCAGGCTGGCCAGCGCTGCATCCAGCTCGGCAACCCGAGCGGCCCGCTTGGCGGCCAGTGTTGCCAGCTTGTCACGGGTTGGCATGGAGGCATTGGCCTCGCTCTCTTGCAGGGCGGTCTTGGCCCCTGTCAGGGAGTTGTAGTTGCGCAGCGGATCCCAGACCAGCGGCTCTTCAGCCTTCCAGCGCGGCACCATGGCTGCGGTAGGTTGGGCCATGATGTCGTTGTTGGCGGTGAGTCGGCGCAGGGTGGCGCACCACTCAGGCAGTGGCAGGATGGCGCACACCTGCGCCAGCTTGGTGGCCAGTTCAGCCTCGCTGGTACCGGTGACCAGCCACGCCAGTGCATGGAGCTGGCCGGTTGGCAGCATTGGATCGGCACCATCCTGCAGCTTGGCGGCCATGGCCTTGATAGCGTTGGGGGCGGCAAGGGTGAACTGCCCGCCTAGTTTTTGGCCGATGCCGTGCTGATATGGGGTTACCGCAAAGCAGCGACCCGAAACCAGTAATTTATCTAGCTCATTCTGCATAGAGCTTATGCGCCATAATTTACGGTCAACATCACTCGCTGCTGTATTCCAGTCCTGTTCTCTATGTAAATCTTTTTAACATCTGCACTAATAGTAAGTTTCCCTGCTACCCCGGATGTGCCGTTAAGCGGGCCTGTAGTCGCTGCTACGTTGGTAGATTGCTGAATAGTGGTGATTGCTGGGCTAGCTGCGGCTCGCAACACATGCTGACCAAAGTGAGTATGCCCCCCTACCAAGGTAGTTGCGGCACAGAACAAGTCTTGGTTGAAGGGGATGGTAGCGACAGTATCGGTAGCCATGTTACCCAGGTCATAAACAATCCCGGCTCTTACGTTTGCTGCTATTGCTGCTGGGTCTATTACGGCAGTGATGCTTGAGCCAGCATAACGGAATGGGGTTGTCTTGCTATGCAGGTTTACACCTGAACCAATCTTGACGTTAATAAAGCCATTAGTCCGAATGAGGTCAATGCCTACCCCTTCACCTTGGCTAACTACGTTATCAATGGAAACCCTGTCTATGGACCCCACGCTGTCTTGCTGAACAGTAATGACCCTATCAACGTTACTGTTGGTTGTGACGCCATCGAGAACCAGACCATTAATGCTACCATTGCCAATTGTTTGCAGCAGAACAGTAGAGTCTTGTTTTTCCACGGTTGAACCGGAGTAAGTTATTCCATCAATGGCGGTGCTGCTGATCGAGAATCCGTTCGCGACTACCGAAATAGAGTCAGATGGTGTGATCCCTTTCACCTTCTCGATAGTGTTGGCACTGATGTTTCTGGTCTTGGCTTCCACGCGCACCAATGACTTAGGCCCAAATGCTGAGGTGTTGGCATTGATATCTGTCACATCATTACTGCTGCCGTGGACTTTCACCAGCGCAGAGTCAGCAGCTACACCCACAACTCCATTTCCAAAGAACCCGTTGATGTTTTTTACACGACAGTTATCGGCATTAATGACAATCCCGTTTTCCCCGTTCTGCATGTTAACGTCAAAGACTTCGCACAGGGGGTGATCGAGTACAACAAATGGAGACACCCGTTTAGCTATTACATCAGTCTTGACCTCAAACTGTAGGCCATTCAATTTCACCCCATCATTGTCAGAAGTGAAAGTGACAAAGCCATCCGAGTAATGCAGGAATACAGTACGACGAGTGCCCTTCCCTAAGAGCTCGCAACAACGGGGAACCTTACAACCGCTGCGCATGGTGTAGTTACCGATATCGAAATTGACTACCGCTTCACGGGTGTTGCCAACTGCATCAAATACCTTCTGTATTCCAATGGCGTGGTTCCCGGCATACCCCCACCCCTTCGGGAATATGCCCCACCACGCAACATGGACCTCTCTGGCCTCCTCACCTATCTCACTACCGGCAACATTGGCATTAGCGAATGCCACATCACCAGCGCCTCTGAATATGCGATATTCGTCAGCAGAGACCTTGGAGTTGAACGTTACGGTGTGCCCAGTGTTTACACTGATAGCACCGCCATCCACAAAACTAATCGGAGTGGTAATAGCTATAGAGTTAAGCTTGAACTCTGAACCACTCACCACTATGACGTCTGGGGAGG
Source organism: Aeromonas sp. PS2Canimalfood6 (assembly GCF_048276795.1). Taxonomy (NCBI): domain Bacteria; kingdom Pseudomonadati; phylum Pseudomonadota; class Gammaproteobacteria; order Aeromonadales; family Aeromonadaceae; genus Aeromonas; species Aeromonas sp. PS2Canimalfood6. The sequence continues at coordinate 126,641 of NZ_JBLUXC010000003.1, read as the reverse complement.
CAGTCATAGCCGCCATAAATGCCGCTGAGTTGTCTGTTGCTGATGTTTTTGCGCCATAGCGGCGCACATCGGCAATATCGAATTGAGGTTCTTTTAGTAGGTCTATTTCTTCCTGTACCGAGAGCCCGGATGATGCGCCAACAAAACTGGCGCCACCATTTCCTTTTATGACATTTCTTAACACGTCGCCAGTTACGTCAACCCAGAGCTGGTTGGTTAGAGGGTCTTCATCCACCTCAATATATTTTTGTTGCGCCCCCTGCCAAGAATAAACCTTAGAGCCATCCCTACTCAGCATCACATGGTTTTCTGATGTGAGTGTATTCGCGGTACCGAACTGGCCGATCAGGTCAAATCCCGCCTCGGCCATCGCGCGCTTCCAAAGGGCGAAGGTGTCAGGGATGCTCCCGGTGCCATTGCTGCCACCCTGCCCACGGCCATCGACGACACTGCTGTCGGCCTGCACGATTGCCAGCTTGGCCACATAGTGCTGATAGCCGTTGCCATCCAGATGGTCGGCCAGGTCGGCCACGCTGGTGATGATGGTGAAGTGGTTCTGATGCTCAGAGAGCAGCGAACCGGCGCGATGCACATCGACCCAGACGCCGATCGGCTTGGTGCCCGGGTGGATGACCTCCGGATGTTTCAGTTCTACCCGCAGGCCGCCGACGATGGCCACACCCGGAGTGACCTGGAAGGCTCCATCCTTCTCTATCACCTTGAATCCATCACCGACAAAGGTGTGATGGCCATAGAGATCGACCTGGAGCTGGCGGATATTCTCATCCATCCCGCGCAGGCGAGCTGCATAGTCGATCTGCCAGGTGCCGGCATCTACATGGGTGAGGGTGGCCTCTGCTGCCTGGTCGTAACCCATCAGCATCGACTTGACCAGGGAGTTGCCGGTCTGGCCGGTGGTCTGGTCGGTCTTGAGCTTAGTCTCGCGCCCCTTGTAGACGATCATCCCGATCACGCCGTTGGCCTTGTTGCGCAGGTACATAGCATTGAACGAGAAGTCGCCGACCGTGGTATCCATCACGATGGAGTAGGCCACCGCGTTGGTGTTGATACGCCCGCGTTGGTCCACGTTCTGACGGTGCACGATCTGGCTTTCCGGCGGCAGGCCGGCGTCAGGGTCGATGGGGGAGGTGATATCCAGATTAGGGATGTCAGCCAGGATGAACTCATCCAGTACGACCGGTTGTTCTGCGGCCAGGCTGGACTGCCAATATTGTTCGAATGCGTTGGTAATTACCTGGCTCATCAGGACTCCTTGCGGGGCAGGGTGGCCCCGTAAACGTGTTGAATGAAATGGATGTGACCGGCGCGCAAGTACCCCTTGCAGGCTGGTTTATTGAGGGTGGCGGCAAATACCTGGTGACCCATGTCAATGCGACCTGCATGCAGGTAGCCCACGGCGGGATAGAGCACCTGGAATCGGTACCGGCGGCAGGTGCGGCCGTAGTGCTGGATCAGGGTCTCCATCAGTTGCTGATTGGCTGCCAGGGCGCTGTCGGCTACCTCGATGGTGATGACGTCCCAGGGGGTACCCTCCTGGCGCTCTCGCTGCTCGCACCAACCGATTCCCAGTCGCTCGAAGATGCGTGCAAACCCAGCCACTTCGCCGGCATCTTGAGCGTTGATGAAGGCGTACTTCACCCGCTTGCGGAACAGGTCGAGCGGTTCCCCCTTGAAACGGGTGATGTCTCGTTCCCAGGCGATCAGCGCCAACATGCTCTCCGAACAGGTCAGCGGGTCTTGCTGGGTCAGCGGCTGCAGCAGCCAGCCACGCAGGCGGCGCCAGAAGGCCATGATGCCTTTGGCCAGGAAGGCGGGCTCTTGCACGCCCTCTGCAATGGTCTTGCCGTCTTCCCACCAGGGGGCCGTGCTGTCTGGCAGCAAGGGTGCCTTGTTCTGGTGGTTGATCTCGGTGGTCTTAGTCATGGAGGAACACCTCCAGCGCACCCAGACGCGGTATGGCGAGGCCAGAGACGATATCGAGCTCGGTGAAGTGCAGGCTCTTTATCTCTGGGAATGCCTGATGCAGCTCGCGGCCAAGCTGGCTCAGCGAGAAGCGTGACTGCGGCCATGCCCTGGTCACTGATGGATAGTCCGCTGACTGGCGAAAGGCTGCTTTCACCATCAGCTCCACTTCACGTTTGAGTGCCAGCCGCTGTTCAGCAGTCATGTTCTCGGCCGGCCACAGCTCCAGATGCAGTGAGTGTTCCGTTTCCGGCATGCCCATCACCTGCAGGTCATCGCCGTGGCCGTGGTTGCCCTGGGTGGTCACGTAGTCGTTGAGCTTGTCGATCAAGCTGGCCGGCGTGGTGCCCACCTCCAGCAGGATGAAGGCATTGGCGGTACCCGGGCCCCGGGGGGCGTCGTGCTCGAAGAAGATGTGATCGGCACGGATCCCCGCCACGCTGGCCAGCATGGATCGGTAAATCGCGTCGATGTGGTAGCGGCCCACCGCCGAGAACTGGTTCTGAATGCGCAGGCCCAGCGCGTCGTTGCTCTCTGCATCGGCGCCCTGGGTTGTGACCCAATCCCGGTCGGCGTTGCGTGCTGACAGAATGCCGGTCACCGGCTTGCTCAGCAGGTTGTAATATCCTGGTGCCAGATTCCAGGCGCTGCCGGCGAACTCGGCTTCACAGACGACCTTGGCCACGGCCTCACCGGCGGGGCTCACCATCTCCTGCAGCGGCTTAAGGCGGTATATGGTGCCGTTGATGCGCTCTGTGGTGATCCAGACATCGGCCGGGATGGTGACGGCCTCTGACGGATTGACCTTGGTGAAGTTGACCAGGCCCCGGGTCTTCTGGGCGGCCTTGCGGGTGAGATCCACATCCCAGGCCTTGAGGTCGAGATAGGTATCGTTGGCGGTGGCCGCGAAGCTGGCCGGCAGCACATGGCCCGCCAGCAGGGTTCGGATCAGCCAGAGCGCCGGGGTGATAACCACGCCGCGCACCAGGCGCCAGAACGGGGACACATCGCTGTCGTTGGTGATGAGGGAGCCCGCGGCTTCTACCTCTTTCTTGAGCTCGATCTCCATGGCCTGCTCGGTCGTCGGCACGCCGCTTTTCGCCAGCAGGGTCATAAAATCCACGGTAGGGCGCAGGTTCACAGGGTTACCTCCAGATCGCCAAATTCATAGGTGCGGGCGGTGACCAGCACCCGCTCGGGGGCTTCTTCGCTGATCACGATGGTGCCTGGCACCAGTCGCTCGTCGTTCTCAACCAACAGCTCGATCTCGGTCATCACATCGGCGCGCAGGGTCGGGCTGCGCTCGCCAATCAGCTTGCGGGCCAGCCCTGACTCCATGATCCGGTGCTTGATGTCCTGGCCGATGCTGTGCCGATCCTGGGTGAGGCGCGGCTGGCCGCCGGCGTCGAGTTGCCAAGCGCCATCCACCACCAGGATGTCGATGTACTTGGGATCGCTCATCACGGAGTCTCCAGCCATGCGTTTTCAGCCATCTGCTCAGGGGTCATCGGGTTTTGGCTGGTCATGTGAACCTCACCGATGTGCAGCACTTTGGCTGGTTTCTGGTTGGCGGTGGTCGCTGCTGCGTTGGCCTGGATCAGTTGCTGGCCAATGCCACCGGATGGGATGTTGCTTTGACCACCCTGGCGATAGCGTGCCAGCGGTGCGTTGATGTTCTCGGGGTTGGGCAGGTTGAGGTCCGGCATGGCGCCCGCCTCAATGTTGACGCCCGGGATCATGTTGAGCTTGTCGATGAGCCAGTCGATAGACTTGCCGAGCAACTTGAACACGCCCCAGTCTGAGAATGTTTTTTTCAGGTCATCCCAGTAGTAGATGACCGCTGCGACAGCGCCGATCAGCAGCACTATCCCGGCAATGATCAGGCCTATTGGATTGGCATACATGGCGATATTGACCGCCAGCAGGATGGCACGAAAGGCAACCAGCCCCGCTTTGAGCAGGTTGAGCGGCGCCATGATGATGGTCCAGGCGATGCCCATCCCCAGGGTCGCCAACTTGGCCAGGCCCGCGATCAACATCCACGCCCCGGTGACCATGCTCAGGCCTACGATGGCGAGCATGGCGTAGCTCACCACCTTGGTCAGGTTCGGGAAAAGGTGAGTCCACCGCAGCACATCATTGGCGCCATCGGCAAAGGCGCCGACCACTGCATTGATGGCGGGCAGAACCACGCCAAAGGCGGCGGCACGGATGGCGAACCAGCCTTGTTCCACCCGCTGCCACTGGTCTGTCATGGAAGCAGCCATCTGTTCGGCCTTGCCCATGCCGTGGGTGTTGGCCAGCGCGTTGATGTTGGTGGAGAGGGCCTTGGTGTTGGTCATCAGCAGCTTGATCATGGCCACCGCTTCATCCGAACCGAACGCCTTCTTGAGCTCGTCCCCCTCGGCCACGCTCAGGGTCTCGCCGTAGCGCATCTTGAGTTTGTCCAGTACTGTCAGCACCGGCAGCATGTTGCCTGCCGAGTCGGTGAACTGCATGCCGAGTGCCTTCTGAGCGCCACCGACACCAGCCAGGAACGACTTGAACTTGGTACCGGCCTCGCCCCCGCTCATGGTGGCTTGCAGTTGGCCGAGTACGGCGAACTGCTCATCCATCGAGATGCCGGCGGCAGTGGCGTTGGCACCGATAGCCCCGAAAGCATCAGCCATACCCTGGCCGGTGGTCTTGAACATCTGCACGGCAGTGGCGGTTTTGCCTGCCAAATCTTCCACCCAGTTGGCCTTGCCCATCATCTTGGCCTGCTGCTCGAAGATGCCGTACATGGTGCCCATGTAGTTGGTGATGGTGGCGGTGTCGGCCTTGGTCGCCTTGGCCAATGTGGTGGAGGCGCGGGTAAAGGCGGGCAGTTCGTTACCTTCCAGCCCCGCGATCGCTGACTGGATATCGTATGAGGATCGGACAATCTCGGCGGCAGATTCGCCGTACTTCACCGACAGGGAGAGGGCTTCGCGCCCCAACGCCCCGAGCACATCCTTTTGCACATCGAGCGAGGCCACTTCACCCAGCGCCCTGTCCATTTCGATGGCCGGGCCCAGAGCAGACTGGATCGCCATGCCACCGGCTGCCAGCGTGGTGGCCCCCATCGCCATATTGCTCCAGCCCTGACGACCGGCCTTGCTGACCTTATCGATCTGGCTGTTGATGCCTTGCAGCGGCTTGGTGACCTGATCCACCAGTGCCACTTGCATCATCAATTTTTCCATCCAGGCCATAGGTCGTTATCCGTTGAATGCTTTGGCGATGCCCTCGGCCACGGCGGCGGCGTTGGACTCTCTTGCGTTTTTGTCTAACCAGATGGCGCGGGCCAGGCTGTCGATATCGTCATCTTCGTGGGGCAGGTAGTGGCGCCGCAGCGCCAGCACCTGCTCCAGTTGGTTGCGCTCGATGGCCTCGGCGCGCGCCGTCAGTTTTTTACGGTGATGTCCAGATCAGGGGCGAACTCTTTGTTGATGGCGCCAGCCAGCTGCAAAGCCGCTCCCGGGCGCTTGAGCAGCTCATCGAGCGCCTCTTTGCTTTCCTGGCAGACGATCTTTTTCAGGTAGTTATGGGCCGGTGCCACCTTGTCGCTCGGCATCATGTCGTTGAGAAATCCGTTATAGGCCACCATGGTGGGGGCGAATTTCAGCTCTTTACCTGCTACTTCAAGGGTGATAATCGGGTTTGCCATTAGTTGTTTCCTCTTGTTCAATCCAGTTGGTCAGGGTGGTGATCTGGGTTTGGCAGCGGCGCATGGCCGTCTGCATGGTGGGGATAAACCGCACGGCATCGCCGTAGGTCGTCCCCGTGAATTCAGGTTCCGGGCAGTGGGGCACCAGCCCCGGCGGCGGCAGCCGCTTGACCACCTTGGTTTGCACCACGGTTGTGGGCTGGCTGGAGCAAGCGCAGAGCGCCAACAGGCAGAGGCTCACTAGCGCAGTTCGGACGGCCTTCCTGTGGCGTGGCCAAGGCTTGTTCCAGTTCATATGCGGTCTTCCTCTGTTGTTGGTCGAGATCGGCCAAGGCGGCGTTCTGGTGTTTAAGCAGGGCGCGCAAGCCAGACTCCTGCAGCGAAAGAGCCCTGAACTCTTCGGCCATCTGCTGATTGGCCAGCTGCATGGTGCTGATGGTGCCGTTGGCATCTGCCAGCTCGCGGGTGCGCTTGTCGAGTACCTTGTTGCCAGCAAACAGGGCGACCAGCAGCGCCAGCACAAGTACGAACAGCACGTTGGAGAACAGCTCCTTGATGATGTTCATGCCAGCACCCCGCCGAACTCGGTGAATTTGGCCAGCAGATCAGCCAGCTTGTGCTCACGCTGTCCATATCCGGCGCCCGGCAGGCTGGCCCAGATGTTGGCGCACTTGGCCACCGCTTGGGTGATACGGCCCTTGAGCACATCATCCAGCGCCTTGCGCTCGCGAATAAGCTGGATAGCCCAGGCATCTTGCGACTCGGGGCCAAAGTCCGGCAGGCCGAGCTGATCGCGGTAGTGGGCCCAGTGCTTTGACAGGTGCTGATAGCGGCCCGCAGCGGTGCTTTTCAGGGTTGGATTGACCTGCACCAGCACGTTCGGATGGGTGCGGTAGTCGGTGAAGAACCCCGCCGGATTTACCAGCTTGTTGTAACCATCGTCGCCCAGTCCCTTGGTGCCCTCGGCATAGGCGATCATGTCGAGAAAGGCGGCCATTTGGGGATGGCAGTCACTGCGCGGCATTGTTGTCCTCCTTCTTGCTAAACATCAGTGCAGCCCGGTCCCGGATGATGTCGATCCCAAGCAGCCCCACCACGCCGCCCAGGAACGGGGTGGCCTCCTGGGGGATCCCGAGCAGGTGGGTCCCAGTGGCGGCCGCCAAGGTGATGAGGCCGCACAGCAGGGATTCGATCAGCCGACGGCGACCCCGTCCGCCTGCGTAGGTGATGCGCAGGAAGGCGATGGCGAGTGCCAGCAGGGCCCCATAGACGGCGGGCCAGTTGTCCATCAGCCAGGCCAGCAAGGCGGTGGCTAGGGTCGGGTCTTTATGAGGCATGTTGTTCATGTCCGTGGCTCTGATTAGCGGCCCAGCCTCTCAAGGCGGGTCTTGCAGGGGACGCACAGGCGCACCCCTGGTACATGGCGGCGGCGTTCTTCCGGGATGGGGTCGTCGCACTCTTCGCACAGGTGCCGGCTCTCCCCCTGATAACTGCCTTTGCCCACCTGGCTGGCCAGTTGGGCCGCCAGCATGCGGGCGGCGTGGCGGGTGGCGCGGTCGATGTCGTCCAAGCTCCCCCCTTAACCCAGCAGGTGGCGGGTGTCTTCCTGGGAGAGGTAAGGCACGCCGTTGATGTGAACGAAGTCGGGGGAGGTGACGAACCCCTTGATTTTGTGAACCCCCTTGCTGCCCCCCTTGGGATCGACGTCGAGCAGGTCAGAGATCTGCAGCTTCACGCCGAAGGCTTCCACCTTCATGGTTTCGTCGCCGGTGTCGGCGTAGAACAGCACGTCGTCCGGCGCCATGCCGCGCCAGCTCCCCGCCCGCTTGGCGGCATCGCTCAGGAGGGTGAAGTTCTTGGCATCGAGCTCGAACTCCACCTCGGCGGCGACATCCCCATCGACGAAGCCATCCGGGATCCCCCTGGTCTGGGCCACGGCGCTGTTGTCGGTGATGGAGAGACTGGCTTTCTCGACATGGACCATGGTGCCCATCAGCGTGGTGTCGAAGCTCTGGCCTGAAATGCGTCTGGTCATGGGTTAGCCCTCCCCGTTGTTGAGGCTCAAATCGAGCATGATGTTGACGGTGATCCCCTTGGGGCAGTCCACGGTGCGCACCACCACGTAGACGGAGACCAGGTTCTTGGCGGTCCACTGGATGCTGATGTCGCCATCCTTGGGGGAGGCGATGTCGCCCGGGAACGGCTGGCCGTTGATGGTGGTGGCCTTGGCCATCTCGCGCAGGTCTTTGCCGAAATACATGATGGCGGCCGCGGTACTGCCCGGGGTGGAGTTGAACGAGCGGTCCCCGATGCGGGCGATGGCCCGCAGGCGCATCCGGCGAGCTACCTTGTAGGCCACCCGCAGGTTTTCGATCACCTGGTAGTCGCCGCCCTCGGCGTCCAGGGTGCGGCCATCGGCCCAGTAGGTGCCGTCATAGTCCGGAAACCACATCGGTACCGAGTAGCGGTTTTGTTCCAGGGTTTGCAGGGTGGCAAGCGGCAGCGTGATCCCGGCCTTGTCCACCGGCTTGTTGCCAAGGCCCACCAGGGCACCGGTCTTCACCCGGCAGGGGCTGTCGGCGATGCTCACCGCCCGGTTGCACAGGCGACCGGCATAGACGCCGGCGAGGTTGGGCCACAGTTGCGGCACCAGAGAAACCGAGCTCGCGGCGATACCGTCTTGCAGGGCGGCCAGCGTGGCTTCGTATTCGCTCCAGTCCTGGCTACCCTCACCAGTGGAGACGATGCCAGGTACCGCCAGCAGCATGAACTGCCAGCGCCCCCATTTGGCGATCAGTTCCTGGTTGAGCGCATGGGCGGCATTGATGCCTGCCTGGTCCCACTCCTGACCCAGCACCACGACACCTTCAAACGACTGGGTCTGCTGGGCGGTTCGCACAGCGGCCAGCCAGTCGCCATCTTCCGGCAGCACGTAGGCGGCCGCCGTCCAGTTCTGGCCTGCGTTGTCACGGCTGGCCAGCAGGTTGGTCTTGAGCTCGCTGTCACCCTCACCCAGCAGGGTGTCAAAGTCCGATTGGGTGTTGAGTGAGAGCAGCTTGCCGGTGTTGGTCGGCGCGGTGCCGATGAACAGCAGGTGGCGCTCGACTTCCGTCACGGGCCCCTGCATCTGGTTCAAGTTGTTGATCTGTACATAAGGCCACATGGCGTTATTTCCTCTTCATCTCTTGCTTGTTGACGTCCCAGCCGTAGTTGATGCTTTGCAGGGCACGGGCAAAGGCTTGCTCCCGTTGTTTGGCGTTAGCGCCGAGGAAAGGGCGGGCTGGCAGAGTTACTTCCCAATTTGTTTTTCTGGGGTCACCCTTCAACTTCTTGATCAGCAACCCCGCCTGGGCGTAATTGATGTTCTCGGTTATCCAGCCAATGGATGCAGAACGGTATGTTCCTTTGCGCTTCCCCGGACGTTTGAACCCCAGTTCCCGCAGTTTTCTTGCCTGTCTCTTAGTCGAAGCCATGTCTTTTCCGGCGCCTTTAGGCTTCACTTTTAGACGGCTTACATGGTTGACCTTGTAGGTATGCCCTGACTGATGAGCCCCGGCGACAATCCCCGGATGCACTCCATATGCACCACCCTCAAATCTGAGCCTTGCCGAGTTCTGCTGTGGCTTTTCGGTGATTACGATCAGCTTTCGCATGCCCATCAACATCTTGCGGCGGCCATGCTTCCTTGGAGCCCATGAGCGGCCATTCCAGTCCTGCTGCTTCTGGATATTGTTCTTCGCAACCGTCCGCAGGTTCTCTGCGGCTCGCCATACCAGCCGCTGGCGCTTCTTGGCTGGCATATCCAACAGCTTTAGCTGCTCCTTTACCGGTATTGTGTCGAGAGTGATGGTGATCATGACGGGTCACCGATCTGGTGATGGCCGGTGTCACCGACGTTCATATCGATGTGGTCTGCCACCCAGATTTCATACGGGGCCACGTTCCAGCGTTTGCCCATCCAGTTGATGGGGCCCTTGGGGTGTTCGATCAGGCGCAGCGGCTCGGTAAAGGCGAGCTGGATCTCGAGATCGGCGGTCTTCTCATCGTTCGGGGTGACGGCGTACTCGGGATCGGCCAGCTCGAACTGCTCGCGAAAATCGTCATGCTCCTGCACCCAGGCGGCCACAGAGGCCAGCACGATGGCCGGATCCAGCTCTCGAAACGGCAGTTGCTCGACGGTGAACACCGCCTGATAGGTGAGCCATGCCACATCCACTCCGGTGGGGCCCATGTTCTTTGGCTCCAGCCTGATGGTGCCGTTCTCCATCCAGCTATCCAGATGCTTGTGGCACTTGGTTGGCAGCACCCGCTGGATCTCGGCGTGGAGAGCGTGGAGGAAATAGCCCTGGGCCTGCTGTTCGTTCATGCCTTCACTCATATCAACGACACCCCCGCACGGCGCTTGCCCTTGATGCTGCGCACCAGCTGCTGACTCTCGGCCAGCAGCTGGGCGCGTTGGTCTGGGGATCGCTCTACCTGGTTGTTGGCGGCGGCTCGCTCGGTGACGCTGGCGAACTCCGGCAGCAAGGCCGCCTTGGCACGGGCAAACACGGCGGCCAGATACTGTTCGGTCAGCGCATTGGTGCCGCCCTCAAGGCTCGGCCCCGGCACCTCGGCGGCGCTGACATAGCCCTCGGCCATCAGTGCGGCCTGACGCATCGCCAGTTGCAGGTTGATTTCAGAGACGGCGGCCAGCAGGGCGGCGCCGGTGGTCTGTTGGTCTAGGTCAGCAGGCAGGGCGCGGCGGCGCTCGAAGTCGGCCACGGCCACATCAGGCCAAAACCCGTCATTGCGGATAGTGGCGGCGCTGTAGTCGATATCCTTGCCTGCAAACATCTCTGACCCTCTGTCGATTCTTGCCAATGTGAACACCACTTCCCCGATCACTCAGGTCGCCGATGACGCGGCGAGAAAGGTGCACCCCTGAAGCCACGGATCACAGGATTCGGCGGTGGCCTTGCGGCTTGCCTATCCTCCCCGCCGGGGTGCGGTGGCGCGGAGAGTCTTATTGCTCCGGATTCAGCGCCCGCAGGCGCATGGCAATTTTGAGCAGCAGGGTGTTTACCCCCGCTTTGCGGTGCAGCTTCTCGGCCTGAAGCAGCCAGTGGGCGGCCTGTTCCAGGGTGGCGCTGTCACCCACTGCACTGGGGCGTGGCTGGCCGTCCTGGTCGCGCAGCAGCAGGCAACCCGCCGCCTTGAACCACTTGGCGGTCAGCCGTTCGTTGAGGCGCCACTCGTTGCGCACCTTGTCGAACACCCGGGAAAACCAGGGTTCGACGGCGTGCCCCTCGGCCGCTTGCTTCTCGGCCCACTCCAGCACGGTGTCGGCCACGAAGTGGGCCCAGTCGCGCTTGATGTTGGCCGGGGTGCGCTGGCCCTGGGCGATGGCGATATCCGCCCAGGCGATGCCGGCGTCGAAGTCGCCCACATCGAAAGCCCAGATGATGAGGCGCTGAAACAGCTCGTTCTGATAGGGCTGGCCCGACTCGCTGACGGCTGCCAGATAGCGCTCCACATAGGGGCGGTACTTGGGCATCAGCTCATCGCGTTTCATGTTCACCCGGTCGCCGATGCGGGCCAGCTTGCGCAAGCGGGAAATGTCCTGTTCCAGGGCAACCAGTTGCAGGTGCAGGCTGTCGGCCACTGCGCCGGTGGCCATGCCAGAGCAGGCGGCCTGCTCGGCCCCCTGCATGGCGAGTACACGCTGTTTGTGGCGTTGACCGGGTGAGCTCATGGGTTAGCCCTGGGCCGCTTGAGCGGCAGCTTCTGCAGCGACAACAGCCGGATCAGCGCCGATCTCGATGTCGGCCTCTTCAAAGCCGCCGTAGGCCTTGTGCTCGCCGAGGGCATAGCCCTCCATGCGCCAGTACTGGTTGTCGAAGCTCTTGCTGTCCTGGTTGTCGTCCGCCTTGCGCTTGCGGGTACCGCGCTGGGTGTAGCAGTGCAGGTTGTCCAGGGTGGTGACCACCATCCGCTTGCCCGGGAAGAATGGCGGGATATAGGCGCGGCGACCGGCGATGGACTTGGCCAGCTGCTGGGCGGCGATCTGCTCGCTCGGCTTGGTGGCTTCGCTGTAGAGCTTGGCCTGAGCGGCTGCGACCAGATCGGTACCGACCAGCACCACCAGACGGGGGTCTTGCTGGAACAGCGGGTCGATGGTGGTGTTGATGAGGTCGGAGGCCATCTCATCCAGGGTCTTGTACTCGCCCTTGCCGTCCGGGTCGAAGTAGATCTTCTCGCCAGGCGCAGCCTTGATGATCTGGCTACCACCTTTCCACTCGCGGGCGATCTGGTGCCAACCCTTGTTGACGTCTTGACCCAGCGGGTTCGCCGTCGGATCGGTGTCATCGGCTGCAGACACGCCATTCCAGCCGACCCGCAGCATGTCGAGCGCAAACGCCTTGTTGACGAACTCGCCGACCAGCTTGATGAACTCGCCCTCGCTACCGGCGTTGGCCCAGGTGCAGAGGGTGGCCCAATCCAGCGAGGCGCAGGAGTCGGTCTCGGTCAGTTCGTAGGTGTTGCCATCCACACCGACTTTGCCCTTGAAGCGACCACCTTTTTTACGACCGGTGTAGAGCTGACCCACGCCAACCTGCACGACCTGGCCCTTGATCTGATCCACATCCAGGCAGGTGATGAGGCCAAGGAACTCGACGGAGGCGAGCAGGGCAGATCGCAGGGTGGTTTCCACCGGGCCGGTGACACTGAACTGCTTGTCCAGCTTGCTGATGTCGATGCCGTAGGCCTTGGCCAGGGCATCGCAGTATTTGTTCAGGCGCTGTTCGGCCTGAACGGTCAGGGTTTGGCTCACTGGATGCTCCTTAGCAAACTTGGTAGATGGTGTCGTCACCGCCGATGGCGCCCGGACGCTGGCCCGGCTTCTCTGCAGAGAACTGGTCAATCTGGCCTTTCAGCTCGCCGACGGTGCTGGCCAGACCGGCCAGGGTCTCTTCCAGCTTGCTGAACTGCTCGGCGCTGATGCCGGCCTTCTCTTCTTTCGCCGGTTCGGTCACCGGGGCGGTGGTGTCCGGTTTGGCTTCCAGCTTGGCGCTGAAGCCTTCGATCTTGGTGCCCAGGCCGCTGACGGCCCCCAGCAACTGATCGAACTGCTCTTTGGTCATTTCCTCATCCTCGGGTTGGCTGGGGGGTGATTGGGGGGCTTGCTCGCCGTGGCTGGCCAGGAAGCTGAAAAACTTGGCGATCAGGCCATCGGCCTTTTCGTGCTTGGGCAGCTTGAACATGGAGAGATCCAGCGGTTCGCTGGTACCGATCAGGCGAGACTCGCCCTTCTTCTTGAACTTGAGGTGGGTGGTGCCGGTGCTGGCAGGCTCATCGGTGACGCCCAGGCCGCGCAGATAGGTGCGGCCCAGATCGGCAAACTGCTCTTGTGGCTCGATGGAACAGAACTGGTACTGGCCAACCTGGTTGTAATAAACCAGATCCCGGGTCGGACTCAGGATGGCGAACAGCTTGAGCTTGCCCTCTACGACGTCGGTCTTGAGCTCCTGCACATAGCCGAAGTTTGCCCAGCGGTCGTGCTCTGGCCATATCAGTGCTGTGTAGTATTCCGGGTCGTAGGTCTCGGCCATGTCAGTCAGCCAAGCAGCGGTGATCTCCCTGCCATCGACGGTGGTACCTTCGGTGGCGATACAGACCCAGCCAGTTCTCAAGGTTGATGTGTTCATGCCTACTCCCAAGTGATGCGGGCTCAGGCTATCGGGTCGGCAAGGGGGTTTCACGCTATGGTGTTCGGCAGGATTCGGATTCAGCAGGAAATCCGAATTGCTCAGAACATCAGTGGGATAAGTGGGGGGAAGGGGCTGGCTATGATGGCGCCATCATTCACCGGATGGAGGCGCCGTGGCGTACCCCGAAGAGATCCGCAATGCGGCGAAGGGACTCTACCTTAAACGATGGACACCCCAGGAGATCAAGGACGAACTGGGGCTCAACTCCTGTCGCATCATCTACTACTGGGCCGAAAAGCTCGGCTGGCGTGACCTGCTGACCGAAGAGGCGGTGGAGGATGCCATCGCTCGCCGGGTGCAGGTTTTGCTGCACCGTGAGAAGAAAACCCCGGGCGAACAGGAGGAGCTGGACCGGCTCATCGGCCACCATGTCAGCCTCAAAGAGAAAGCGCTCAAGTGGGCCGAGCGTGAGCAGGCCCTCAAGGCCCAGCGGGCGGAAGGGAGTGAACCCGGGCCCAGCCGTGGCAAGCGTGAGCACAACAGCCAGGGAGGGGGCGGCCGCAAGGGCGGCAAGAAGGCCAAGAACGAGATCGGGCACCTGACGGCCGATGACTTTACCGAGTGGCTGGGCACCCTGTTCGGCTATCAGTTGCGTGTGCGGGAGGCCAAGAACGACCCGGCGCTGCCGCGTACCCGCAATATCCTCAAGTCCCGTCAGATCGGCATGACCTACTATTTCGCCGGCGAGGCGCTGGAGGATGCCATTCTGACGGGCGGCAACCAGATTTTCCTGTCTGCCACCCGGGCCCAGGCCGAGGTGTTCCGCTCCTACATCTGCAAGATTGCCCAGACCTTCCTGGGCGTTACCCTGACCGGCAACCCCATCGTCTTGTCGAACGGGGCCGAGCTGCACTTCTGCTCGACCAACTCCAACAGTGCCCAGTCCCGTTCCGGCAACGTCTACATCGACGAATACTTCTGGATACCCAATTTCGAGAAGTTGTCTGATGTGGCCAGTGCCATGGCGACCCAGAGCCACTGGCGCAAGACCTACTTCTCGACCCCGTCGAGCAAGGTGCACGAGGCTTATCGCTTCTGGACCGGGGATCGCTGGAAGGGGCAGCGCCCAAGCCGGGTGGCCATCGACTTCCCAGGCGAAGATGACCTACGCGATGGCGGCCGCGTCTGTCCTGACAGGCAATGGCGCTACGTCATCACCATCGAGGACGCCATTCGCCTCGGTTGCCACCTCATCGACATCGAGGAGCTCAAGGACGAGTACCCGGAAGAGGTGTTCGACCGCCTCTACATGTGCCGCTTTATCGACGATGCCCTGTCGGTGTTCAAGTTTCAGGATATGGAGCGGGCAGGGGTGGACCCGACCCGGTGGGAGGACTACAAGCCCGGGCGGCCTGACCCGTTCGGGCGGCGCGAGGTGTGGATGGGCTATGACCCTAGCCGCACCCGCGACAATGCCACCCTGGTGGTGGTCGCCCCGCCCACCGTCGCCGGCGAGCGCTTCCGGGTGCTGGAAAAGCACTACTGGCGCGGGCTCAACTTCCAGTTCCAGGCGCAGGAGATCGAGCGCATCGCCAAGAAGTTCCGGGTCACCTATCTCGGGGTCGATGTCTCTGGCATCGGCTCCGGGGTGTTTGACCTCTTGAAGCCGGTCTTCAAAGGGGTGTGCCACCCCATCAACTACAGCATCGAGAGCAAGTCGCGGCTGGTGCTCAAGATGATCGATGTGGTGGAAGCGAACCGCATCGAGTGGGACAGCACTGATCGGGACATCCCGCTCGCCTTCCTTGCCATCAAGCGCAGCACCACTGGCGGCGGCCAGATGACCTTCCGGGCCGCCCGGGACAACGTGACCGGACACGCCGACGTGTTTTTTGCCATCGCCCACGCCGTGGCCAATGAGCCCCTTGATACCCACCGCAAACGCAAATCCACCTGGGCAACCAGCCAAGAGAAGAAGGCAGCATGACCAAGCGAAAGACACAACAACCGGCCCAGGCGGCCGCTTCATCCCCTCGGCCCTCGGTGGTGTTCAGCATGCCGGAGGCCATCGACCCCACGGCCTGGATGACCGATTACACCGGGGTGTTTTACAACCCCTATGGGGAATACTACCAGCCGCCCATCGACCGCAAAGGGCTGGCCAAGGTGGCCCGGGCCAATGCCCACCATGGGGCCATCCTGATGGCGAGGCGGAACATGGTGGCGGGGCGCTTTACCAATCAACGCGCCACCATCACGGCGTTCGTGCACAACTACCTGCAGTTTGGTGATGGTGGCTTGCTGAAGCTGCGCAACAGTTTCGGCCAGGTGGTGGGGCTGCACCCGCTCTCGAGCGTCTATCTGCGCCGGCGCGAGGATGGCTGCTTTGTCTACCTGCAGCAGGGCAAGCCGAACCTGATTTACCGCCCGGATGATGTGATTTGGCTGGCCCAGTATGACCCCGAGCAGCAGGTCTATGGCATGCCCGACTACCTGGGCGGCTTGCAGTCTGCCCTGCTCAACCAGGATGCCACCCTGTTTCGGCGCAAATACTTCCTCAACGGCGCCCACATGGGGTTCATCTTCTACGCGACCGACCCGAACATGGACGACGACACCGAGGAGGAGATGAAGGAGATGATCGCCAACTCCAAGGGGGTGGGGAACTTCCGCTCCATGTTCGTGAACATCCCCGATGGCAAGCCCGATGGCATCAAGCTGATCCCGGTGGGGGACATCGCCACCAAGGACGAGTTCGCGGCCATCAAGGGGATCACTTCACAGGATGTGCTGACGGCGCACCGCTTTCCGGCGGCGCTGGCCGGCATTATCCCGATCAACGGCGGCGGGCTCGGGGATCCCGAGAAGTACGATGCCACCTATTCCAGGAACGAAGTGCTGCCGCTGTGTGAGCTGGTGCAGGACGCCATCAACAGCGCAGGACTGCCCCGGGCGCTGTGGGTCACGTTTCGAGAAGCGATAGGAGCTGCTGTATAAAAACACAGTCTTATTGATGTAAGATGCAACCTGGTGATTGAGATTTCGATTTATCGGGAGGGGTGATGCGGGTTTTTTGCAAAGAGTGTGGCCAGCGAGGCCGTATTACCAAGACCAATCGGCTGAGTAATGAGGTCTCGGATCTCTATTGTCAGTGCACCGATGCGGAGTGTGGTCATAGCTGGGTAGCCACACTGTCGTTCACTCACACGCTGAGTCCGTCTGCCAGGACGACGAACCAGTTGGTGCTGGGGCTGCTTGGATCACTGACGCCAGAGGGGCGGCAGTTGGTACTGAAAGGACTGGGGGCGCAATAGCGCCCCTTGTTTCATCCGGTCGCTGAGAACCTATCAGCCAGCAGTTGCAATTTGGCGGGGCTGGCAGGCCCGCCAAATGTGCGAATACTGCTTCGTTTATGAACTTGTTTTAACCGTTCACCGAAGTACTTTTCGAAGACGTGAAACCCGGCCTTGGCTTCTGGCTCGCAGGTATAGTGACTCAGCCTGCCATACAGGGCGCATAGCCAGTCAGCACACTGAATCGTCTGATACAGATGGCTTTCTACTTGCGTCGGTGGTTCGATAAGACAACGTCTTCCGTGCTCACCAAACATCTCGATTGACGCTGTTTCGACTATTTTTTTCCGTTCGGTATGCTGGTCGATGATGATCATCAACTTGCTGTTATCTGTACAGCACTCTTGATCGAGCCGTTTGATCACCTCTCTCATCACATCGAGATAAAGCTTAGTGGAGTCCAGTTCCAGCCCTGGTTTCTTCTGCTGCCCGACATAGAAGGCGAAGCCCTCATCGTCTCTGATACGATTCAAGATTCGATTGACTGCTGCTCTGGTTTCACGATAGCGGGTGACATTCTTCTCGGTCAGCACTGATGTCCCTTTTTTCTCCCACTTTGCGGGATGAAAGGGTTGCTGATCCGCTACCGCCTTGGCTTGAGTATTGGCAAGATCAGTACTTAAAAGATGGTTTTTAAGCTGGAAGAAGAAGGAAGAAAACGCCCGTACCTTGTAGTACGGCAACACAAAGCCGCCAATACCAAACACTGGATGGGTATGGTGTTTGAGGTGGTCATTACCAAGGTAGGGGCCTGCGTGGCCAAACTCGTCAAGATAGGCGATGTATAGCAATGTTAGCCTCCATGCTCCAGATACACGAAAGCCCAACCACAAAATGGCTGGGCCTCGGAATTAGGGCGTCGCTGTCGCAACGCGCCTGACCGTCAATATACGCAATTTTTTAATTCTTGCAAGTATACATACGCATCTAATAGCTACTAAGAGCCACCAATAGCCGCAAACTAGTACGCGGTGGGCTGATAGTGCTAGCCGCGGGTCAGCCAGTGGCCGTGCAGCTGCATATGGCTGACGATATCGCGGTTGCTGCGCTGGCGGGCGTGGTAGGTGCGCATGTCCTGGCGCAGGTTCTCCAGCTCCTGGGTGAGGCTCATAAAGCGCGACTCCAGCCAGGCTTCGGCCTGAATGGCTTCCCTGTTTCGCTGGCCCAGCATATGGGCGTAGTTGAGCACGGCCATGGCATCGTCTTGTTGCTTGGCGCTGGGGAGGGCGGCCTGCCGGAGCTGGTCGGCCATCCAGTTGAAGGCGTTGATATAGGCCTCCTTGATGGCGGCGGCCTGTTTGCCGGTGAAGCCCATCACCAGGAACATAAAGCCGTCTTTGGTCATGTTGTAGAACGGAATCGGCTTTCCATTCTGTAACTCATTGTTTTTAGAGCAAACCTCAAAATTGAGGGCAGTAAATTCAGGTGAGCAATCCAGACTTTCTATTTTGCGCAGTACGTTGTCATGACGCTTGCCAAAGACTTCGGCCACCTTGAGGGAGGTGGTCATGGGTTGCCCATGGTTCAGGCTGATGATGTCGGCAGGGGTAAAGGTGGTGATGGTGTTCATGATGCGATCCTTTTGGTCAACACAGTGAACGTCACCAAGAGGTTCCAATCTCTGACTGGTGACGAGCTGAACAGGGTTGGAACTACCGGGACCAAAAGAAACCGGCCAGCCATAGGCTGCCCTGCCCAGCCCGTCATAACTGAGATTGCGGGTACTGCTGGGCCGCACATAAAAAAACACGCGGGCGCGTGTTGTGCGCTTTTGGTCAGACGGGGTTCCAATCCCGGCAGCGGATTTTGCCGCTACCGGGGCAGTATGTCGCAAACCCTGGGCGGGTTCAACCATCAGCCACAACACGAGGGCGATGGTAGCGGCTGGCAGGCCGCTGCGACATGTTTATCTGAGCCTTGGTATACAAGCTCAGTATTGCGAGAGGGCCTGTTCGGCTTCGATATCTTGATCGGTACAGGCCTTGATCATGACCCACCCTCCAATCTTTCCCATCCTGTCGGCGCAGGAGTCCAGAATTTTTTCGTACTTTGCGTATTTCTCTTGATTGTTCAAGATGGCCTGTCGCGCTTCAATGTTCTGGTCTGAGCAGGCTTTGACCATGTTCCAGCCAAACTGTTTGGTGGTTCTGACGCAAAACTTGACGATCTTCTCGTGGGGCCGGTAGTTGGCCAGCAGCTGTTCGAAGGCCTCCAGATCCTGGTCCACACAGGCCTTGACCATGGTGGCACCGTACTGGTTCATCTGGTCTTTGCAGCGCTCGATGACCGCTGTTTTTTCGGTGTCACTGATGGCCATGGCAGAGGTGGCCAGCAACAGCAGGCTGGCCGCGATAACTCGATTCATCTTGTTGTTCTCATTTGGGCGTGAACCTGCATGCTATCAAAACCTCCGCCCCCTTGGCGCGTGACCGGACACATTTCGCGATTTTCGCCATTACAAGGCCAGTGTCTTGTCGCCCTGGGTGTGCCAGCACTCCGCCTCTCCCTTGAATGCCCCGCCGCATCCTTCCGGCAATGCACAGTCGCAGTTCGGGCAGGCCTGCTTTTTCAGCTCGGCCTCCTGCTCCAGCCAGCGTTCCCAGTCCCGCCGGATCAGGGTGCTGATGTACTCGTCGGCGGAGTAGGGCTCACCGCTGCCAGCTCGAGCGATACGCAGGTGGTCCAGCTGCTGGCGCTCCCGTTCTGAGAGCGCCACCTCCACCCGCTTGATACCGAGGGCGGCCCGCCTGGCCCGCTGTTCCTGCTTGCGTTTGGTGGCGGGGTTCATGCTGCGCCCTCTCTTACCACCATGGCATCCTCCTTGGCCCATGCCCGCCAGCTGGAGATAGTTGCCTCCTTCGCCTGCTCGAGATGCGTCTGACCAGGGTGTTCGTACAGCACATGGGTCACAGTGCCGCGGTCGTTCTGCTTGATGGCTGTCACTTCCCTGGTACTACCGAAGCGGGTGATCACATCACCCGGTACCGGATGTTTGCGGGGGTCTCTCATGATTGAGCTCCTGTCTCGATTTGACGGTGGTCAGCCACTACCTGGTGCAGGGCTGGCTGGTATGTTGGGTTGAGCTGTGCGGCGGCCCCCGGGTTGGCGCGGTCGGTGGCGCTGCCCGGTGCGATAAAGAGGGTGCGGCCGGTGACGGCGCAGCGGATGGTGCCGCTCTGGTCGATGGCCACGGGGGTGAGCCCGTCCACGATATGGCGGCGGCCAACAGAGCGACCATCTGTTGTCAGCACTGGCACGGTGGGGCGGTTGGTTCTGGTTTGATACGGTGCCGGCACCTCGGTGGCGATTGCTGGCAGGGCCAGCTGCGCTGGGCGAGGGTGGCGGCGGCGCAGGATGGCGCAGGCCACGGCCTGCTGTTTTCCCTTGAGCATCCCCACCCACTGGCTGATCTCATTGGCTGGCCAGCGCTGCTGCAGGATGCAGGTCACCCGATTATCCAGGCGGCGGTACTCTTCGCGGCTGACGGTCTGTGTGTTGTTCATGCCCACTCCTCGCAGTAGTCGTTCTGTTCTTGCAGCCACTCCGGGGTGTCCAGCTTCTCCAGCTCGGCCCACATGTGTGATTGGTATGGCTCCGGTAGCATCTCGATCCAGCGGAATGCCCCGGCATGTCCTTGTGCCTGGTAGACCTTGCCGCATAGCTCAACCAGCATCGGCCAGTCCTCATCGCCTTCCGGCAGCGCGTACTCATCCGGCTGGCCCTGTTCGGCTGGCACCTGGCCTTCTGGCTGCCAATCCGGCTCGCTCGGGATTGCCCGGCTCGACTGCACCTGGCCGTTCTCCAGCCGGAGGGTGTAGCCGTCCGTGCTGACGCTGGCACCTGCCCGCAAACGCCCGATAGAGAAGGGAGATAAACCCCATTGCTCTGCCATCAACTGATCCGCGAACGCCTCAGGATCCGGCTGCGTACAGTTATTGTCAGAGCTCCAAGGTGCCGGGCTGTCGCCCGTCTTAACCCCAACACCCCCAGCCGAAACTCTGGCGGCCTTGGTGGCCTCATAGGTGCCTGCTGGTACCACTTCCCACCCTTGCAGGCGGGTCTTGATACCCAAGCGGGCGGTGTGTAATCCCATCAGGCGCTTGATGTCTTCGCCGTAGCAGTTGGCCTGCTCCTCGATGAGGTGGGCCAGCTTGATTGGGTGCTCGGAGCGGGTCGCCAGAGCGCCGCCCATGGCTTCGAGGTAGCAACGAAAGATGGCGTTATCGGCGGCATAACGGGCGGCCTCAAAGCGCGGGTCTTGCAACACCGGCTTGGGTGGCCCCACCAGATCGCCATTCTTCTTGGCGTTGCTGATGCGGCGCAGCTCGCGCCAGACCCCGACCGGGGCGCCGCCGATCTGCTGGAAGGTGCGGATCCCCCACCAACTGGCCCACGCGCAGGCATGCAGTGCTCCCTGGTCTGCTGGGGTGTTCGCTTCTTCGTCGTCACCGACATAGGCGCCGTCGATGTTCTTGGCGATGTATTTGGCGAGATAGCCGGTTGCATCACCCTTGGTCGGGTCGATCATCTTCCAGTCGAACCGTGGCGTGATATCGGTAAAGGCCGGAGCCGCCACAGGCTTACGCTCCAGCTCAGCTTTGTCGTCATGCAGGGCGTAGTGCTGCAAGGTGCTGATCACCTTGTTGCGATCGCTTGGGCGCATAAACAGCAGCATGTGCCAGTGCGGGGTACCGTCATGGTGCGGCTCGCAGACCCGAAAACCATAAACTGGGGTACCGTTTCGCTTCAGTGCGGCGCGGGTCAGGCTCCACAGCTTGGCAAGGTATGAGCAGGTTTCGCGTGGGGTGGTACCGTCGTACTTATCGTTATCAACAGTCTTGCCGTTGCCGCTGGTCTTCCAGGCGTGAAAGCGGCTCGGTGCTGTCCAGGTGAAGAACACGCCCACATGGCCCTGCTGCTCGGCGTAGTCTTCAAAGCCACGCATGCGGGTCATCATCTCGTTACGGCGGTTGACCGGGTTGGAGACGCTGGCCTCCCAGCAATCCTTCATCGAGATCACCAGATCGTGCTGGCCGTTCATCACTTCCGACTCGGCCAGCCAGCGCATCATGGCCCGCTTGCGCTCGCGCACCACCTTCATGGTGGCGTTCGAGACGTAGGCAGAGACGCCCTTGCGCACCTTGCCCAGCAGAATGGCGATGTGCTCTTGCAGCCGATCCCAGCAGCGGTTGACTCGCTTCTCCCACCACTTGGCGGAGAGCAGGCGCACCATCACGCTCAAGATCCAGTTACTCCGCGCCTCTTTGGTTTGGAATTTTGGTATCTTGCCGATGAACCCCCACTGGTCGGCAGGCTGCTTGATGGCTTCCCATGTCTCCATCAGATCCAGTTCACCGGCAGTTGCGCCCTGCTCGATGTTCTTCCATATCGCTGCTGTCTGGTTGGCGAACTGGTGGGCAACACGCTTGCGGCCGTCATCATCGCGCAGCTGCTGGGCATCGACCGGGATCGCCTGTACGAGAGAGCGAATCCACCCGACCCGCTCACGCAGCCAGATGTTTGCATCGCGGGCTTTTCTGGCGGTGCCACCCTTGCGGCGGAGGATGTACTGCTTGAACAGGGTCTGGGTCAGTGGCATGGAGAAGCCATCGAGCAGCTGCACGGCCCAGACCAGATCGTACTCACCTACCGAACCGATAAACGAATCAGCCAGATTGATACCTGGCATGGAGTTGGAGAGCGATTCAATTCGCGACCTGATGGCCTTCTTTGACAGCGGCAGCTGCCCTTTTACAGCAGATGGCAGGCGTTGGATGGCAAAACCAAGTTGGCCAGCCTCGGCGGCTGGCCCTGTGTTGTTCTGGTGGTTCATAGGTGATGGGTACCCGACAGCTCTTTGATGTTGTTCCGGAAGTAGTCCAGGGTGCGACGTGCATGCCCCGCCATCTTTCTGGCTGCGGCACACTGGCGCAGGGTGAGGGAGACCGTGCAGCGTGGGCGAGGGGATAGCCGACGCATTGCCAGCAGGTCGCGCTGGTAGCTGCGCAGGCGGGCCTCGTCGCCCATCATGGTGTCGAACCATCTATCCACACGGGTTTGCAGGTCGGTGATCAGGCGGTGGCTCATTTGATAGTCTCCCCCAGCCCATGGAGTGGTTCGCAGTCTGCCCACCACTCGGCGATCTCTCTGGCCAGCGCCACCTCACCGCCACCCAGCGCCAGCCAGTACACGGCGCGGATGGCGCCAAGGGCCAGCAGCTCCTGGGTGATATTGCGGTTGCGCTTGGCGTCGCATCCCGAGGTGTTGAATTCCTCCTGTGCCGCCTCCCAGTGCTTGGTCAGCGAGCTGACCGGCGCCGGCGGCTGCATATGGGCGGGGCCCGCCTCTGTGGGGCCCTGGTCATCCAGCGGTGCCTCCAGTTCAAACAGGTCTGTCATGCCAGCGTCTCCTCGTCGTCGCGGTCTGCATTGGCCTCGCGGCTGGCCAGTGCCAGCAGCCCATACATCGCCAGCAGCAGCACTGCTGAGCGAGTGACAACCAGATCCTCACGCCGCAGGCCATCACCCTGGTTCAGCTCTGCCAGCAGTTGCACGACCAGCTCGCCGGTGTCCTCGAAGGCAGCCAGCCGCTTGCTCAGCTCGTCGGCTGACCTGTAGCCAATGCAATGAGCGGCGGCCGACATGGCGACCATGCTGGTGTTTACCTCACCGACAAGCGGCTCTGGGAGCGAATCGCCGTTAACACCGACCCAGTCGCTCAGGCTGGCGGCGGTGGTTTTGACCACCCCATACAAATCCAGCACAGCCAGCTCGGCGGCCAGCCTGGCCCGCATTGCCATCGGGTTTACATAGATGTCGCTCATGCCTCATCCCCCATCACAGAGTCGTCATCGAGCAGATCCGCGGGGCGGCTGGTCACGACCAACTGCACCTGGATGTACTCATCCCCGGAGTAGAGCTCGCCCAGGGCGATGCGGTTTTCCTGCTCGCCAGTGGCCAGCAGTTCGGTCAGCAGCGGCAGCACGGCCTGCTCTGCCCGCTTGGCGATATGAATGGCGTCGATGCTCATGCCTGGGCCCTCCGGTTCATGGTGTGGAATAGCTGATGCCAGCGCTGGTTCTGTCTGGCCTGGGCCATCAGGGACTTGCCCTCCGAGCCACGGTAGAGGTAGGAGTAATCGGTGCTGGCGCGAAGCCGCGCCGGCAGCGCGTGCACGGCGGCAATGGCGGTTTGTCGGTTGACCGGGTGTAACAGCTTGTTCATGCCACCCCCTCGATGATGCGGATGGCGCCAGAGGTCAGGCGCTCCATGCGGGCGTACCCGTTCTGGCCGCGCAGCCAGGTGGTGCCGCAGTTGGTGTAACCTCGGCTGACCAGATAGGCGGATGCCGCTTTGATAGTCGGTTCGGTGTGACGAGTGATAACGGCGGCCATGTTCAGATCCCCCCACGGCGGTTGACGCACGACCAGACCGCACGCCACGCCATGGCGGCAGGGCGTTCTACGGCATGGATCAGGTCTGGGCTGGTGCTGTAACGCTGACCGCGGCAGGCCAGCTTGCGGTTTTGCAGGCGCAGGTTGCGCAATTGGTCACGAATGGCTAAAGTTGGCATGTCGATTTTCCTTGTTGACGATGGAAAGCCCGCTGGTGTTGTCGCACCGATAGCGGGTTTTTTATTGCCCGATGGCCCTGGGGCCTGACTGGCACATCTCACTGCCCGCCAGCACGGCGCGCTTCATGCGCAGCTTGGCGGCGCGTTCCTTCTTCTCTCTCTCGATATCTCCGATAGGTCTGGTCACTGGCGCCGGGTGCCACACCTTGGCGTCACAGCCGCCGCGAAACTCCCCCTGGTACTCCAGTGCGATCACCGCCAGCCTGACCGCCTCGCGCTGTGCATGGGGCAGGGCTGACAAGGTGGCGGTCATCAGCTCGCCCCGTGGCTGGCGGGCGATGGCACAGATGGCCGCTTTCTTGGCCTGGCTCAGGGCCAGCCAGTCGGTGTCCAGACTGGATCGCGTTTTGCCGAACAACTCCCGCAGGATCTGGCAGCCGGCGGTGTTCATGGCCACCTGCTCCAGCGGAGTCAGGCCCGCGAGGTTGCGTTCGTCGTGGTTGATGGATGTCTGTTGCATGGGTCTCCCCTTACATGGTCATGGTTTGCATCAGGATGTCTGATGCGCAGGCGACGGCCGGCACGGCTTGAAATCGGGCCTCTACGTCGTGGATGAGCAGTGCCAGCGACCCCATGGCGGCGGTGGCGACACTGATGATGGTGTTGCGTTCGGTGCGGGTGACCCGTCCCCGTTCGGCCAGCTCCACCGCACGCAGGCCGATACTGGCCACGTCAGCGTTGAGGCGGATCGCCTGATGGGGTAGGGATGGCGCCCGGTCGGCGCTGGGGATGGCGATGGCCGTCAGGCCACACTCCAGCAGCATGCCGTCGATCAGGGTTTCGTCCCCATCGGTGGCGTGGTAGAGCGCGATCAGATCGACCACGGTCAGCTGGTGCGGCTGGTCAGGGCCGAGCTTGTTCCTCAGCACCTGGGCGTCGATGCCAGCGGACGGGGCAATCTGGCTGATCACGTGGTTGGATTTGAACCTGCTGCATGCAGATTCGAAGTGCGGATGTTTGCAGTCGCCACTGATAAACATGGTTCTCGCTCCAATGAGTGCCATAGTAATCAGGAGGTTGCAGGGAGGTAGGCGGCTGCGGCGGCTTTGTGGTACAGCGCGACCATGTTGATCAGGACGCGGTGCTTGGGGCCTGGTTTTGGCATGATCTGCAGCTCACCACTGGAGATCATCTTCTTGACGGTGCCAACAGGGATGCCGGTATCGGCGCTATAGCGCTCGATGGTTTTGACTGGTGTGTCGATCTTGAGTGCAATCTCTGACATGATAGATCCCCTTAAACGTTGCTCGATACGGCTCGATATAGATCTAAAGCTTCAATTCAATCTCACAAAGCGAATTGTTGATCTAAAAAGTTACTCGGTCAAGTCGAAGGAGCATTAATCGTCCAATAAAGTTCTATAAGGTGCTTTATGACTACGGAGAAAGCTTTAAAGGTTGATTTTGATCAGTCATCCTTCTCAGAACGACTTAATAAGGTGATAGGCAACGAACCACTTCGCGCTTTTGCTCGACGAGCAGACATGAGCGATAGCGGCCTAAAGCGCTATCTGTATGAGGGAACCATTCCTCCTATTGATCGAGCTTTAAACTTGGCGCGAGCAGGAGGTGTCACCTTTGACTGGTTGGTGTTTGGTATCGGTGATGCAGGTAGCAGTTCTCGAACAAATCTGCCTATTTCCCCATCCTCTGATCTGCAAGGCTTTCATGTAACCGACGAGTTCACCACGATCCCCGCCTATCAGGTTGAGGCCAGCGCCGGACATGGTTCACAGATCACGGATGAGGCGATGGCCGAGCAGATGGCGTTCCGTACCGACTGGCTGCGTCGTGAAGGGTTCGACCCGGCCAAGATGGTGGTCATTCGGGCTAAGGGCGACAGCATGGAGCCGACCATCAATGATGGCGATGTGATCCTGGTGCGGTTGAAGAATGGAGAAGCCCCCCGTGATGGCCTCTATGTGCTGCGCCTCGATGGTGGCCTGTTCGTCAAGCGCCTGCAGTTCGACCTGGGCGGGGTGCGCATCATCTCTGACAACCCCCTGTATAAATCCCGTGACCTGAGCAAGGCCGAACTGGCCGAGTTGGATCTGGTTGGCCGTGTGGTTTGGGCCGGGAAGAAATTCTGATGGGAACTTTTTTTGCGTTGGTAGCGGCTCTGTGTGCCGTTGGTAGTATCGTTGCGGCGTTCAAGCCCTCATTGATTAGGCTTCAATCGCGCTTTAAGGCATTTGTGGTGTGTTGGATGGCAGCGATTGCACTTATCACGTTAGGTAGTGCCTTCGAAGGCGCTCAAACCTGGTCTTCCGCGATTATATCTTTGGCTCTTCTGGCTGGTTTTTATGGCATAGGGGCATTTATTGCACACTTGATCTGGCTTATGCGCCTTTCGCCTGAACAGCGACAGGCCCGAGTCGATGAGTTGAAAGACAAGCAGGCCCGTTTTAAGGCTGAAAGAGCCGCAGCTAAAAACGGTAAACCCCAGCTCGAAGTATCTATTAGATATGAAGATGATCGTGAAAGCAGAGCCCTTAAGCAGTCCGATTCCTTGCAGAAATTCGAGGACAGCCTCACCGTAATGTGGGCTGGCGATACCAAGCCCGTCGAGTTCACCTATCTCGATTTTGATGGTGAGCGAACTCGGAGAACGGTCGAGGTGACGGAAGTATCGTTCAACCCGAAAGGGCAGTTCTATTTGCGCGGAACCTGCCAGCTTCGCGGAGAATATCGGACCTTCAAGGTGGACAACATTCAAACCATGCTGAAAGTCGGCTCAAAGCGTTATGACTTTGAAGGGTGGTGTGTCGAGATGCTCGACATCCTTCCTTCCGAAGGTTTCCCCAAGGCCTATTTCGATCGTTACGACTCATGACCTCCAAGAAGATTGAGGGGCAAGCTAAGCCCTGGCAGCCTGCATGTGACCAGTTGGCACAGGTCATTGCATCCCACAAACAAACTCGGTCTGGGTGCGGCTATGTCGGTTCGTAAAACAGATCACAAGGCAAAACCCTGGCTGTCTGAAATTTACCCTGATGGTCGAGATGGGCCCCGGAAGCGCAAGCGCTTTGCCACCAAGGGGGAGGCGCTGGCGTGGGAATCTCACATGCTCACCGCCAAGCCCTGGCAACAGACAGAAGCGGTGGCCGTTACCGGTGATGAGCGGCGGCTGTCAGACCTCGTTGCCGCCTGGTTCGGACGCCACGGCCAGACCCTGGCCGACGGTGAACGGCGGCGGGACAAGTTGGTGTGGCTGTGCGAGGCACTGGATAACCCCATTGCGACCGAGTTCACCTCCGAGCACTTCTCGGCATACCGCGAGCGCCGTCTGGCTGGTGAGCTCTACGTGCCTGGGCAGCGCAAGCAGGTGACGCCGACCACCATCAACCGGGAGCAGCTTTATCTGCAGGCTGTATTCAATGAGCTGGCACGCCTGGGGGTGTGGAGCGGCGGTAACCCGCTGGCTGACCTGCGCCAGTACAAGGTGCAGGAAAGCGAGCTGGCTTACCTCTCCCAGGATGAAATCGAGCAACTGCTCGATGCCTGCAAAGAGCAGCGGGATCTGTGGCTCATTGTCATGCTCTGCCTCTCTACCGGTGCTCGCTGGTCCGAGATTGAGAAGGTCAGCCGCTCCCAGATCGGCCTGGGACGGATCACCTTCACCAAGACCAAGGGCAAGCGAAACCGGACTGTTCCCGTTGCTCCCTGGTTGCTGGCCATGCTGCCCCGGCGAACCGGCCGCCTGTTCGATGATTGTTATGCCGACTTCGAGAAGGCGATCAGACGGGCTGGCATCAAGTTGCCCGCAGGGCAGAGCACCCACGTTCTGCGCCATACCTTTGCCAGTCACTTCATGATGAACGGCGGCAACATCCTGGTGCTACAGCGCATCCTCGGCCACACCGACATCAAGATGACGATGCGCTATGCCCACTTTGCCCCCGATCACCTGGAAGATGCGGTGCGTCTCAACCCGATCACCGCGCTAAAAAATGGCGACAAAGTGGCGACCGAGGCCCCTCACATCTAGCGATATTTAGCCATATTGCTTTTTTCAGCCCCTTTGAAATCAGTAACTTATTGATTTCAAAGGCATCCAGTCGGTTTCAAAATCCGCCGTAGCAATACGTGTCGGTTCGAGTCCGACCCCGGGCACCATATTACAGTTTCATGCCGTATCACGGCAGACCTGAAACCCGCATAGCTTAAGGCTCTGCGGGTTTTTTGTTATTTCCTGTCGTATCATATAGCCTCATGACATACCCCCATTGCCGGGGGTACATCTGGGGGTATCAGTCCAGATGGGGGTAAAAAGTACCCCCTCAGGCCACCAGCCCGCGCCGTTACAGGCCCGCAGAGTGTCCACTTTTTGTCCCCCAGCATGCGATAAGTACCCCCAAGCAGAGACGGGAGATACCCCCATGCCGTTATCCGATACCGCAGCCAGGCAAGCCAAGTTCAGCGGCAAGCCTCAGAAGCTTTCCGATGAGAAGGGACTGTTCCTGCTGGTCAATCAGTCTGGTAAGTACTGGCGGCTCAAGTATCGCCATGGTGGCAAAGAGAAGGCGCTTGCCCTGGGTGTCTATCCAGAGGTGTCACTGAAAGAGGCGAGAGCTAAGCGGGATGATGCCCGCCGCCTGATCGCCGATGGCGTTGATCCCGGCTTGGTCCGCAAGCAAAGCAAGGTTGCTAGTCGGCTGGCCAGCGAAAGCAGTTTCGAAGCATTGGCGCGGGAGTGGCACCAAAGCCAGCTTGCCCGTTGGAGCCAAGGCCACGCCACTCGGGTAATCGAATCCTTGGAGGTTGATGCCTTCCCTGATCTGGGGCTTGTTCCTGTTGCTGAACTGACCGCCCCCATGATGCTGGAGGCTCTGCGGAAAGTTGAGAAGCGCGGGGCAACCGAAACAGCTGGGCGAGTACTGCAGCGGATCAGTGCCATTATGCGTTACGCCATCCAGACAGGCCGAGCCAGCTACAACCCAGCCCAAGACCTGAAAGGGGCACTCAAAGCCGCCAAGAAAGAACACCGGCCAGCATTGCCCCGGGCTGAACTGCCAGAGTTTTACCGCCGTCTTGCTGTTGAGCCCCTGAACCCTGCAACTCGCCTTGCCTTCCATCTGCTGATGCTGACCATGACCCGCCCGGGCGAGGTGCGCTTTGCCCGCTGGGATGAATTCGACCTAGAGCGGGCCGAGTGGAGGATCCCTGCTGAGCGGATGAAGATGCGTTCAGAGCATATCGTCCCACTATCCCGGCAGGCGCTGGCTGTCCTTGATGAGCTCCACCAGCTCACCGGTCATTGTGAGCTGTTGTTTCCCAGTGAGCGCAACCTGACCAAGCCCATGAGTGAGAACACCCTGAGCTATGCGATGGGCCGGATGGGATATGCGGGCGTTGCTACTCCTCATGGGTTCCGGGCTCTGGCATCCACCACCTTGAACGAAGAGGGCTTTGATCCGGACGTTATCGAGCGCCAGCTGGCCCACGCTGAACGCAATAAGGTGCGGGCTGCCTATCACCGGGCCGAGTACTTGGATGACCGCCGCAAGCTGTTGCAGTGGCTGGCTGATTTCTATGAATCTCAACAGGGTGGTACCGTACATCTAGTGAATCGTTAGAGAGGCGGTAGCATGACATTTGATTTATCAAGGGCTCCTGACAGTTTTCGTGAAATTGCCGATATTATCGGCACCGAGAAAACTTTTCAGCTAATCGGGCAGCTACCAAGGTGTAAAACAAAAAAGCAAACCCACGTAATTCTGTACGTGCCCAAAAAAATCAAATCCGATCATGCTCTCGCCAAGATTATTGGTGTTGAGCTAGCCACTAAGCTAGTTGAGGCTTTTGGGGGTGAAATTCTCTACCCGCCGATCTGCCATGATCACTATTTGACGTTCAGGAATAAGGCAGTCATAGACATGGTTAAGAGGGGGGCCTCACAAAAGGCCGTGGCCTGGTCGTTTGACATGTCAGACCGGCAGGTGCGCAACATCCTCAAAAAAGCCACCAGTGAACGAGATCCGGAAATCCCCCAAGAGGAACCATAACGCCTCTACATGTGACCTTACGAATCAAGCCGAATCACGGCTATTCAATGAGGCTCACAATATGAAATCCACGCAACACCAAATCCCAGCTATCCCTTCAACAGGATTTGTCCGCTCTGCGGCCATGCTTCCTCATCTGGGTTTTTCATCTGCCACGCTTTGGCGAAAGGTAAAAGATGGATCATTCCCTCAACCAGTCAAATTGTCAGAACGGATCACCGCTTGGCGCGCTGAAGAAGTACACGCCTGGATTGGCGCACAAGGCAAAGCTGCGTAGGGGGCGGAGATGAGCAAAAAAGAAAAGGCCGCACCGCAGAACGGCACGACCCTTAGTAAGCAAAGGGATCATAACATCAAGCCAGCCAAAGGCGCTACCAAGCTCGAGCTGGTGGCCCTTCACTTGGTAGAGAATGGTCCCCAGGGTATCAGTTCACTATCAGCTCTCGCTCGTTTGCATGATCTCAACGCTCGCAACTCAATCAGCGATCTGCGTCGCGATCACGGGATCGCCATTATTGATGAGCTTTTTAGTCATCATCACAGTGGTGATGGAGTAACTCACCTCAAACGGTATTGGGTTGCAGACCGCGACCAAGCTCGGAAGCTGGTGGAACTGATCAACCTGAAACGTAAGCAGCGCGGCGCCGTGTCTATGTCACAAGGTCAGGTTGCCAGCTACTTAGCTCGCTTCCCCATTCATTCCCCTGGCATCTCCACCAGCCAGCCAAACGAGGGGTAAGCCATGAACATGAGAACCAATGGGCGCACCGCCCAGGGCGAGGTCTTGCCCAAATTCAACCTGATGGACTTGCCTGATAACGTGCAACACGGTACGATCTTACCTGTCGTCACCTTAAGCAAGTGGCGGCGTGGCTGGCGGATTAAGCACCCGCAAGCTGTGACTAAACCAAGGACAATTCGCACCTCTTCCCCCATTTCCGGCACCTTGCCGGCGATCTATCCAGTTTTGGGGGCATGGGTCGGGAGCCAAAGAAAACGCCCCCACTGTGCCTTCCTTGGTTTGGCACTGCTTTGCGGCTACCCGATCCGCCTTGGTCTATCAAAACCAAGGATTCATACCATGATCTTCACCTTCCTGATCGCCTCGAGCGCCTGCAGACTGGCAGACCTGCGCCGTATCCGCACCATTACCGCCGTTGCTGACACCGAAGCGCAAGCCCGTATCGCTCTGGCTGGCCTGCCTTTGGTATTCATGTCCCGCACTCCGACTGGGAGGGCCAAGGCATGAGAACTACCAAGCAGAAGAGCCCCGAGTTTTTGGCCGAACTGGCAGACCTCTCCATGCGCCGCGTGCGCCGCATAGTGGATGGCAAGCCGGTTATGGTGACACTGATCAACCTGCCTGATGAGTACCCCCATAAGCCAACCAATAAGGGGGGCAAGGCATGATCTACTTCGCATGGGCAAACGGTAGTGAACAGCCAACCTTCACCGGCCCTATCAACCCACGCACCGGCAAACGTTCACAAGTTGGCAGCCTGAGCGCATTCAACTGGCGAACAGATCGAGATCGGTTTATTGCACAGACCAACGGCGCCGCGGTAGCGGTGACAGCCAAGCAAGCCCGGGAACTGAAAGCCGGATTGGATGAACGGGCTTTCAAGGAGCTGGTGGCCGTGCTGACAGGGGGTTGCAATGAGTGAGATCAACACGCTGGTGGAGGCGGTCGACCATCAAAACAGCCTTCCATCCAGGGCAGGTGCCTTCCTCAACTTCAAAGGCCTGGACAAGATGCAGGTGATCGTCATCCACACCGGTGAACAAGCCAACCGAGATGCGGAGATCAGAGCCACGCTGCAGCGAGCCCATAATGACGCCATCGCGGCAGATAACCCGATAGATCCAGAGTTTGAGCCAGAGCAGGCGTTATATGTTCGTCCGGTCCAACTGGATGAAGGGGGCGAGCTCTACAAAATGGCCGATCGGGATGCCACAGAGCGCGTCATCGTTCACCAGTTCGGCAACTTGGCACCAGAGAAAGCCAAGCGGCTGATCTTGGCATTGCGCAAGCAAGCGCCTAAGGCCGAGCTTTACCGCGGCAACTATGGCCAGAATGCCCAGCCTTGGCAACTGGTGGATGTGGTGGACTTCGAGCAGACGCTGGATCTGGTGAGCGGCAACCAGGGCAATACCAAGGCCAAGCAATCCGCCGCCGCTATCGCGGGGCAGGCAGCTGTTCCTGAGATTTCAGGAGATTGGAGTGACCAGCATCAAGCCAACGGGCTGACCGCAACCAAGGAGGTCATGATCGACAAAATGAGCGCCAGCCAACGGGCGGCTCTGCTGGTGGAGCGCTTGGGGGAGGTTGCGATAAATATCGAGGCTGAGCGTGTGTATCGTTATGACGGCAGTTTGTGGGGGCCGTTGTCAGATACCGAACTGCGCCGGGAGATGGCCGCTATTTTCACTGAGCATGGAGCTCCGTTCAGTGACAAGGGGATTGGGGCTGCAGTATCGACCATGAAGTTGATGATCCCGGTAATGGGGCAACCAAGCCAAGATCTGATCGGGTTTGCCAATGGGGTCTATGACATGGAGGCTCGGGGGTTCCGTCCTCACTCTCCAGCTGATGGCCTGTTGAACCACAATGGTATTGAGTACGCAGCTCCGCTACCTGATGAATGTATCGAGCACCACGCGCCCAGCTTCACCAAGTGGTTGAGACACGCTGCAGAGGATGATGCTGCCAAAATGGATCGCATCAAGGCCGCTCTGTTTATGGTGCTGGCCAACCGCTATGACTGGCAGCTATTCCTTGAGGTGACCGGGGAGGGTGGCAGCGGTAAGAGCATCTTTGCACGGATTGCGACCCTGCTTGCTGGTGGCCCGCGCAATACTGGGTCCGGCAATATGGCCTCCCTGGATACTGCCAGAGGGCGAGCCCAGTTCGTAGACAAGCGGCTGATCGCCTTACCGGACCAATCCAAATACATTGGCGATGGCAGCGGCATCAAGGCCATCACTGGCGGGGATATGGTTGAGATCGATGGCAAGTATGAGAAGCAGTACGGCGCGGTCATTAAGGCGGTGGTACTGGTGACCAACAACGAGCCGATGATCATTACCGAGCGTAATGGGGGAGTATCCCGCCGAAGGGTGATTTTTACCTTTAACCGGGTCGTGGGAGAGACCGACAAAGACCCGCTATTGGGAGAGAAGATAGCGGCAGAGCTGCCGGTGGTGATCCGCCACCTACTTACCCTATTCACAGATCCGGAACGCGCGCGCCTGCTATTGCTGGAGCAACGCAATTCAGGAGACGCTCTTACCATCAAGCGGGCCACGGATCCGGTGATCGATCTTTGCGGGCTGGTGGCTTTTCTCGATGAGCCCAAGGGCCTGATGATGGGAGGTAATCCGGAGATCAAGCGAGAGCCAAGACGCTATCTCTATCACCTCTACCTTGCATTCATGGATTATCACGGACTGGGTCGTCCGCTATCCGTTCAGGGATTTACCCGAGCGGTCAAAGCGGCGGCCAAGGAGTACGGCACCCAGTACAGCAGCAGGACGATCAAGGGCAAGGCCCAAACGAACGTTACACCGACCGAGGCGGCAGAACAGTTCATGCCCCAGGCTGCCGATGTTGGGAATGAATGACGCCATCCAGAAGTAAATGAGGGCTGCCGAGTGTGGCCCTTATGCTTATCGCCGCCATATACGTAGGACTTTTGCAAATGAACCCTACAAACCCTACCCGAATCACTGAAAGCCATGCTGCATAAGGGATTTAAAGAGGTAGGGATATTATTTTTTAACCCTACCTAAACCCTACCTTTTTAGCCTTAACCCTACCATTACCCGAAACAGGTAAACATTCCCCAAAATAGGGAAGGATGGCTTTTTTGGATCAGAGATCGTCACACTGGAAAGTAGTTGGTTCAGTGTTGCTGGTAGGGTCTAAAAGTAGGGATTGGGTAGGGTGTAAATTTTAAACCCTCCCCGCGCAAAGCCAGTCGTATCAAGGCTTTCATCTTGGGTAGGGTTTGTAGGGTATATTTCGGCATAAAAGTTTCCCCCACGCTATTCGCTCAAAATGACCAACAAATGATCGCGGGCAAAATCCCGCGCAAAACTCGTCAGTCACCCATCCGAACCGGTGTCCGCCAAGGGCTGAAACTCCGCGCTTAATCTGGCCGAAGCGGATACCTTCCTTGGTTGGCTGATTTCTTAGCCGACCCCCCACTGATTGGCGCCTAATTTTGCCTTGGGTCCTTCCTCCCGGGGGATCCCCTGCGGGGGCATGGACGCCGCGATCTTTGATATCTGCATGGGCTTTCAAATCGATCACTACGACTATGTCTCCCGAAAAGTCGGGAGATTTAGATCAGTGTTGCTGGGGGCGTGCGCTGATTGCCAGTAGGGCGCCGCGAATGGGGTAACTCAGCCAATGGCTGGGTTAATAAGCAGCAGCCAAAGGCTGACCTGCAGAGCGCTTCTGATTACTTCGTACCAGGGGCGGAAATCCCCCAAGAGGAAGCAATCATGCTGCGTGGGGCAAGCTGTTATCCAGTCAGAGCGATTAGGGTGAACAGAGGCATGAACCAACTGCAAACATTACTCAACGATGCCAAAAGCCAACTTGGTGCCAGTGTCATTTACAACAAGGATGATTCAGTTCGTCACATAATTCCGAAGGCGCCGGCATCCGTATCTACTTTGCTACTTCGCGATCTTACCTTACCGCCATTCCTGGCCGCGGATGCTGACAACAGTATCTATACCCCGTTGGGTACAGAAGCTGGGAAAAAAACCAAGCTCTCTACCGCAATCATGAAGGCAAGCCGTGTAGCCAAAGCTGGCGCCAAGATCATTGTTGTTGAGCAGTCAGGGGAAGCGATTCCGATAGGTAACGGCGAAGTGGTGATGACTCGCCGTACCAATGGTTTCACTTTGGTTGAATCTGCGAAATTTTCTCAAGTGGATGACGATAAAGAGCTGACTAAATCCGCTCTGCCGGTGTTTCGTTCAGAGGTTGATATGGACACCATGCCGGGATTTGGCTTTCGCGTAGAGCTGAGCCGTGCCGAGCAAAAATCATATGAAGACGGGAAATTGGCTGATATCACCCTTGCCGCTATTGCAATGGGGGTGGCCAGAGTTGCCGATATGGTGCTGCTGAAAGCGATTGAGGCTAAGAATCCCTCGCCGTTTTCTCTGGGTGGGGTTGCCGCTCTTGGTTATGAATTCGGTGAGCTCCGGGCTCTCGTTGGGACTTCCGCTCCCGGTGCCGTTGTTGGTCATGATGGTGTGTTGCGGGCTGCTGGTGTGCTGGCTGAGCTGACGCCTGATATATCGACCACCCTGGTCGGCTCCTGGTCTCGTTCCGCTGTGGCTGTTCATGAAGAGATCACTCTGGTAGTTGAGCGCCTTGATGTATCGGGAAAGATGGCCATCACCTGTTGGTGTCATGCCCAAGCGATGCTGCCGAACCCTGCGGCGTTCTGGACAGTTGGGGGAGTATAGAGATGAACAACCGGAAGGGAGGGAGTGTTGACGAGGCCACAGCCCTACCTAATGAGGTTGTGGCAGCAATCGAGGGCGCAACCTTTCATCAGCGCCCAGATGGCGATGATGGCGCACCTCGTACCGTGGTTCAGCTATGCCACCTCCGAGGGTGGATACACGGTGCTGATGATGCCAAATACTTGGCAAATGCATTTCCGGAGCTGACAGATGCCCAAATTGCCAGAGCCTGCCGCTATTTGGCAACAGTGGTAAGGCGACACATAAATCTGATGCAAACAGGTGGTAATTCACCTCGGAAAAACTGGGTCCATGAATGGTGAGGGTTCGCGATGAGTAAGAAGAGTGAGCACAAGCATAACGAGTGGCGCCGTCTCACTGTTTTGCTGACAAATGATCAATTTAAAAAGCTGGAGGAAGCCAGAGCCATCTTTCAGCAAACAACCGGCTTTGAAATAGGCATGAGCCCATTCGCTGCCAAAGCCATGGAAAAAGGTCTGTAGACCTAATGATGTTCTGAGCGCCTCTAGTTGGGGCGCGGTCGTGCGCTGGTGGCCCCAGCCAGTTCAGTAAAAGTGGGGCACTTACTTTAAGGAGAACGAGTTATGTCAGAAGAATTATCAGAGACTCAAGAGCCGCAACCAGAGACAAAACCCCGCAGAAAGTACAAGGCCAATGGGGCGCATTCTGCCAAGCGTTCGGCTTTGCGCAAGCTGGCAAAGCGGGGAGCAATCGTCGGTAGCTGGGATGCCAAGTGGTTTGGTTTGTGAGCTCGCCCCAGTGTTTTTGTGGTGGGTCCTTCCTCCGGGGGGATCCCCTGCGGGGGCATGGACGCCGCGGCATTTGATATCTGCGAGGCGGCTGGAAGTGGAATTTATGTTTATATCTGGCGGCAAATCCTGAGACTTTACATGCGTTGCGCACTTGAGGAATTGTAAACTGTTCCTCTATTGGCAATGGTGTACTGAGGAATTCTGACGCGCTATGAAAAACCACACGCAAGTTCCTGCATTGATCCGCCGCTGTGACATCGAGCTATTGCTTGGGGGGATCGGTAGAACCACATTCTATCGGCGCCGCCAGGAGTGGGCTGCTCAGGGTACCCCGTTCCCAGAGCCCCTCAACTGGATGGCCAAGGGAGGTACCCTGTGGCGCCGTCATGAAGTGATCGCCTTTTTGGTGGCGAGAGGATTAATGTTGCCTGAGTCGCCTTGATGCCACTCACGCGTAGCCTGTCGTTGTATCATGCCATATCATGACAATGCATTTAGTTTGGGGGTATTTTTGGGGGTATAAAAGAAAGTCTCATTGAAATTATCTGTTATTAAACAATGTGTTATATTTCAAGTTCGATAGAGACCCCGGCACCATCAGATTCCATGACAAAAGGCCATCCTCGCGGATGGCCTTTTGTTTTTCCGGGCGGTGCTAAGAGGTGTACCCACAGACCCACAGACCCACAGACCCACAGACCCACAGACCCACAGACCCACAGACCCACAGACCCTCAGACCCTCAGACCCTCAGACCCTCAGACCCTCAGACCCTCAGACCTTCAGACCTTCAGACCCACAGGCTGTCAGGCCATCAGCCTCTCGGACTGCCATCCCCTCAGTCGATATTCTGCGCGATACGCCACAGCACGCCTGAGGGGTCGTACAGACAGAACTCCTTCATGCGCCACGGCTGGGTGACGAGCTCCGTGACCCGGACGCCGTAGCGGGCGGCGACCTGGCTCGCCTCCACTTGGGCCTGCCAGGCGGCCACGTCCTCCACCAGGAGGTGCATCATGAGCTGCTCGGCCAGCCCCGGGGGGTTGCCATCCTGCAGCAGGAAGCTTGCGTTGCCGAGATGAAAATAGGCCACGCCGTCGCCATCGGAGGCCAGGGTAAAGCCGAGATCCTGATAGAACTGCTTTGACAGCGTGAAATCCCGGGCAGGCACGAAGGCCTTGATTTCGGTCACGTTGAGATTAGGCATGGGCTCCTCGCGGCGCTGGGAACAGGGGAAGATGGCTTGCCAGTATGACCGGGCATTTCGGGGCAAGCCAGACGAATGGCGCGAGTTTGCACTCTTATCGTGCTTGTGCCCCTCGGGTGGGGGGATATTGGCCGTCAGCCTCATTTGATTTCACCATGGTATGGCCCATTTCATTTATTTCATAAATACCTTAGCAGGATAGATAAGCCTGCCAGGGTGACATCACCACGGGTTCGCCCTGTCATTGTGAGGTGGTTGGGTCATCCTGGTGCATTTTCCCGGCAATGCACAGCCAAAGTGCGATTTTCCCCCTGTAACCGGGCATTGTGCGCCAAGATGGTGCGTGTTGAATGTGATGAAAAGATAACGATATGAAATAAAAGGATTATTTTTCTTGGCCTGCTTTATGCTTTCCCCATGTCATGTCGCCATGATGTCTCCGTGAGCCACACAGGTACGGTGGGCAGGTGGCCAGGTTGGAAATGCATATCAGGAAATGGACCCGGATGCCGGGACGACAAGGAGAGGGCTGTATGTTCAAGAGACTCGTAATGACTGGCCTGCTGGCGCTGGCCGCCACCATGGCCGCCCCGGGCTGGGCCGAAGAGGTGGCCGCGCAGGCCGATGTGGTACAGGCGGCCGCGACCGTGACCATCAACAAGGGGGACAATACCTGGCTGATGGTGGCGGCGGCCCTGGTGATCCTGATGTCCGTGCCGGGCCTCGCCCTCTTTTACGGCGGCCTGGTGCGCGCCAAGAACATGCTGAGCGTGCTGATGCAGGTGTTCACCCTGTTCTGCCTCATCACCGTCCTCTGGGTGGTCTACGGCTACTCCCTGGCCTTCACCGAGGGCGGCGCCTTCTACGGCTCCTTCGACAAGGTGCTGTTGATGGGGGTGACGCCGGATTCCATCGCCGCCACCTTCAGCAAGGGGGTCGGGATCAGCGAGTTCATCTACGTGGTGTTCCAGGGTGCCTTTGCCGCCATCACCTGCGGGCTCATCGTCGGCGGCTTTGCCGAGCGGATGAAGTTCTCGGCGGTGCTGCTGTTCGCGGTGATCTGGTTCACCTTCGCCTATATCCCGATGGCGCACATGGTGTGGTACTGGGCGGGTCCGGATGCCTACACGGATGCGGCCGCCGCCGAAGCGGCCGGCGCCACCGCAGGCTATCTGTTCCAGCACGGCGCTCTGGACTTCGCCGGCGGCACCGTGGTGCACATCAACGCCGCGGTGGCCGGTCTGGTAGGGGCCTTCATGGTGGGCAAACGGGTTGGCTATGGCCGTGACCCCATGACCCCCCACAGCCTGACCATGACCATGATCGGTGCCGCCCTGCTGTGGTTCGGCTGGTTCGGCTTCAACGCTGGCTCTTCCCTCGAAGCCAACGGCACGGCGGCCCTGGCCTTCGCCAACACCTGGATCGCACCGGCCGCTGCCGCCCTCTCCTGGACCTTCGCCGAGTGGGCGATGAAGGGCCGTCCCTCCCTGCTTGGCGCTGTCTCCGGTGCGGTGGCGGGTCTGGTCGCCATCACCCCTGCCGCCGGTTTCGTCGGTGTGGGGGGCGCCCTCATCATCGGCCTGCTCAGCGGGGTGGCCGGTCTGTGGGGCGTGCACGGTCTCAAGCGTCTGCTGGGGGCCGATGACAGCCTGGACGTGTTCGGCCTGCACGGGGTGTGCGGGATCCTGGGTGCCGTGCTGACCGGGGTGTTCGCCAGCCCGGATCTGGGCGGCACCGGGGTGTGGGACTATGTGACCAACCAGGTGGCCGAGGGATACTCCATCCTGGCCCAGGTCAAGGTACAGGTCATCGGCGTGGGGGTGACCGTGGTCTGGTCCGCCCTGGTCTCGGCCGTGGCCTACAAGCTGGTGGACCTGCTGATCGGTCTGCGGGTGAAGGAAGATGCCGAGCGCGAAGGGTTGGACGTGACCAGCCACGGCGAGAAAGCCTACAGCCATTGATCCTGCTGCCATGAATGTCATACCGCCGGCCCCGTCCGGCGGTTTTTTTATTGGGGCGGACTGGCCAGGCTGCCCGGACCGGGCTGCTGGTGGCCGGGGTCGCTATTTGTGTTTGCAGGGTCTTTTATGCCTGCATTTTGGGCGGATCTCCGCTAAACTCTGCCACCCTTTATTCGGGGTCGCCGGGTCTGCCCCGTCGTCACCCTCTCTTTCATGCCTTCGGAGCCGCTCATGCCGTTAGTGGGACACCAACATCAGATCGATATTCTGGAACTGACCGACAAGGGGGATGGCAAGGGTCGCCTGTTCGATCGCCCCCTGTTTGTCGAGGGTCTGCTGCCCGGTGAGCAGGCGCTGGTCGAGTTGACCGAGGTCAAACCGAACTACCTGCACGGCAAGCTGGTCGAGCTGACCCAGCCGTCCGCCGACAGGGTGCCGGATTTTTGCCCCAATACCGAATGCGGTGGCTGCCAGGTGCGCCCGCTGTCCTATCCGGCCCAGCTTGCCCTCAAGCAGAGCCTGGTGCAGAGCGCACTGGAGCAGGTCGGGCTGGGTGAGGCCGTGGTCAACCCCATCCTCGGCATGGAGACGCCGTTTGCCTACCGCAACAAGGCCCAGTACGCGGTGCGTGGCAGCGAGGCGGGCGCCGAGATCGGCTTCTACCGCAAGCACTCCCATGACCTCATCACCGCCGATGATTGCGCGGTGCAGGACTCGCTGCACGTGGAGCTCAATGCCCGGGTACGCAACTGGATGCGCGAGCACGACATTGCGGCCTATGACGAGGTGGCCCACACCGGCTGCGTGCGCAACCTGATGACCCGCAAGGGCTTCAAGAGCGGCGAGCTGATGGTGGTGCTGGTGACCCTGGGCGAAGCGCTGCCGTTCGAAGCCGAGCTGCTGGCGGCCCTGGCGGATCTGCCGGTCACCACCCTGGTGCAGAACATCAACGAGGTGCGTACCAACCGCATCCTGGGTGACAAGAACCGGGTGCTGCTGGGCAGCGGGGTGATCCGCGACAAGATCCACGAGCTCGAATTCGAGATCTCGCCCCTCTCCTTCTTCCAGAACAACCCGAGCCAGACCGACGTGCTCTACTCCAAGGCGCTGGAATATTGCGAGCTGACCGGCAGCGAGACGGTGTTCGACATCTATTGCGGCATCGGCACCATCTCCCTGTTCCTGGCAGGCAAGGCCGCCAAGGTGGTGGGGATCGAGTCGGTGGAGAGCGCCATCAGCGACGCCCGTCGCAATGCGGCCCTCAACGGCATCGAGCAGACCGAGTTCCACGTGGGCAAGGCGGAGCAGCTGATGCCTGCCCTGCATGCCGACGGGGTGAGTGCCGACGTGGTGGTGATGGATCCGCCCCGCAAGGGCTGTGACAAGGCGGTATTGCAGACCCTGGTGGCCATGGCGCCGCGCCGGCTGGTCTATGTCTCCTGCAACCCCCAGACCCTGGCCCGGGATCTCGCCTGGCTGGTCAAGCAGGGCTTCGTGCTGGACGAGGTGCAGCCGGTGGATATGTTCCCGCACTCCATGCACGTGGAAGCGGTTGCTCGCCTGAGCCTGCCAACCAAGGCCTGATCGTCGCTCGGGATCTTCCCCTCGCGCGATGCAGGTGGAAGCGGTCGCCTGCCTGAGCCTGCCAGCGAAAGCCTGATCGGGCCGAGGGCGTGGCGTTAGCCAGATGGCTCTGATAAAAACGACTCCTGAGGGAGTCGTTTTTTTATGGTCGTGGTCGGCAGAGCCACCAGGCAGGGAGGTCGGCGTGATGATTCGTATGGCAGGGGTGGAGGATGCGGCGGTGCTGGATCACTTCTTCGGGCAACTGGACAGGGAGACCCGCTTCATGCTGTATGAAGCGGGAGAGCGCCCCTCGGACATCGAGGGGCAGCGCAGGCGGCTCGAGGCCATGGCCGCAGCCCCCAATCAGGCCATGTGGCTGCTGGAGCTGGCGGGGGAGGTGCAAGGGTTTGCCGCGCTCCTTGGTGGCGGCCTGGCACGCAACCGCCACTGTGCCCTGGTGGTGATGGGGCTGTGTTCGAGGGCGCGCGGGCAGGGATGGGGGGAACGGTTGCTGCGTACCCTGATCGCGACCGCGAGGGATCTCGGTATCCACCGGCTGGAGCTGGGAGTGATGGCCCACAACGAGGTGGCCCACGCCTTGTATCGCAAGTGCGGGTTCGTGGAGGAAGGGGTGAGACGGCAGGCCTATCGGCTGGACGAGGGCTATGTGGACGAGATTTCCATGGGGCTGCTGCTGCCGCTGGACAGGCCATGACGCCGCTGGCCCCGAGATGCTGGTCTGGGGAGTTGGATTGGGGCAAGCTTGTGGGGAAACCATCGAGACAAGGAGGCGCCCATGAAGGGGATATTGCTGCGTTGGCTGGCTCGCTACGATGCCTGGTGCCAGGAGTGGGGACTCACACCGGAGAACCGGCGCTGCTGCGCGCCG
This sequence comes from Aeromonas sp. PS2Canimalfood6, assembly GCF_048276795.1. Taxonomy (NCBI): domain Bacteria; kingdom Pseudomonadati; phylum Pseudomonadota; class Gammaproteobacteria; order Aeromonadales; family Aeromonadaceae; genus Aeromonas; species Aeromonas sp. PS2Canimalfood6. The sequence goes on along the minus strand of NZ_JBLUXC010000003.1, from coordinate 84,407 downwards.
GTACGCCATGATGAAGAGGAGAAGCGCCCGGACAAGGGCGACGACCTCACTGGAACTGGCGGGTCACGGCGCCAGTGACGCTGTTGTAGTCGAACGAGAGCCCGTCGGGGTATGCCGGGAAGCGGCCCACGGAGCTGCGCAGGGTATAGCGGCAGTTGTCGTGACGAAGGGCGCCGTCAGCCTGAGCGTCTGCCGGGATGAGCCGGGAGATGTAGTCACTGTCTGAATCCTGGTGCAACTCATCGGCCACCGTCAGATCGGTATCGAGCAGGGCGCCAAACAGGCTCTCGCAGTCGTCCCGGCTGCTGACGGAGATCTGATCGCTGTCGCCACCGGGGAAGACGGTATCGGGCCCCTGACCTCCCTGGTCCTCCTTGGTGCCCACCGGCCAGCCATGGCTGTTGATGTCGAGATCCTGCCTGCCCATGCCGCTAAAGTTGTAGAGTGCCAGGGGCTCCCCCTTAACCTTGACCGCCCAGCCGGCGTGGGCGAGCCGGGCGGCACTGGCAAAGCTGCCCGCCGTGGCCGAGACGCTGCTCTTGAGCCCGTCGTCCTGGATGTTGATGAAGCGGGGCAGGGCGGTCACGGCCAGGATCCCCAGCACGATGATGACCAGCACCAGTTCTATCAGGGTAAAGCCTCGGGAAACGTGTGTTGGCATGGAATGAACCCATTGAGTACGACAGACAGGTAAGCGCGACATGGAATTGATAGACACCCACTGCCACCTCGATTTTCCGGTCTTTGACGCCGATCGGGAGGCGCTGCTGACCCGGTGGCGCCAGCTGGGGGTGGGCGAGTATATCATCCCCGCCGTGGGAGAGGAAAACTGGGGGCGGGTGATGGCGCTGGCCGAGCGCCACGACGACATCCGTTATGGCCTGGGGATCCATCCCTGGTATGTGGGCAAGCAGCCCCGGGATGTACTGACCCGGCTGGAGACCCTGCTGGCGAGTCGGCCCCGTGGGCTGGTGGCCGTGGGGGAGTGCGGGCTGGATCTGCGCTCCCATGTGCCGCAGGAGGGGCAGGTCGAGATGTTCGAGGCGCAGGTGCGGCTGGCCATGGCGCATGCGCTGCCCCTCATCGTCCACTCGGTGCGTGCCAACGACACGGTCGCCAAGATCCTGCGGCGCTTCACTCCGCCACAAGGGGGCGTCATTCACGCCTTCAGCGGCTCCCTGCATCAGGCGGAGGTGTTCTGGCAACTGGGTTTCAGGCTGGGGATCGGGGGGGTCATCAGCTATGAGCGGGCCAACAAGACCCGGGAGGCGATACGCCAGATGCCGCTGGAGGCCTTGCTGCTGGAAACCGACGCTCCCGACATGCCGCTGCAAGGCCAGCAGGGGGAGGTGAACACGCCGGCCAGCCTGCCGACCATAGCCCGCTTGTTGGCACAATTGCGGCAGCAACCGCTGGAGGATGTTATTTCGGTGTTACATGACTCCATCCGGCGGCTGTTCCCCCCGGGAAATCATGAAATTAACATTTGATTATCAAATGATGACCGAGTGATAAAAAACAGGGCCCATAAAAATCGTTTGCGGTCTAATTAAACGATGTTCAGGCCGTTTGTGGCTTATAAAATGTGACCAGTATTCTATTTTGTCGCACCGTAATTAGTATAATGCGCACCCTTGATTAGCGGCTTCAATACACAAATCGTTAACAAGCTGGCAGGTGCTACTAAAGAGGAAGTGTTAATAATGAATCTGATAATGGGTCTGGTAGGGATGGCGACGCTCATCCTTATTGCGGTGCTGTTCTCCAGCAACCGCAAGGCAATCAAAATTCGTACCGTAGGTGGCGCCTTTGCCATCCAGGCCGGTCTGGGGGCCTTCGTGCTCTACGTGCCGGTCGGTCGTGACATCCTGGTGGGCGTGTCCGACGCCGTCTCCAGCGTCATCGGTTATGGCCAGAACGGCATCGAATTCCTGTTCGGTGGTCTGGTTGGCAACAAGATGTTCGAAGTGTTCGGTGGCGGTGGCTTCGTCTTCGCCTTCCGCGTCCTGCCCGTCATCATCTTCTTCTCTTCCCTGATCGCGGTACTCTACTACCTCGGCATCATGCAGTGGGTGATCAAGCTGCTGGGCGGCGGTCTGCAGAAGGTGCTGGGCACCTCCCGTACCGAATCCCTCTCCGCCACTGCCAACATCTTCGTCGGTCAGACCGAAGCCCCGCTGGTGGTACGTCCCTTCATCTCCAAGATGACTGACTCCGAGCTGTTCGCCGTCATGTGTGGTGGTCTGGCTTCCGTTGCCGGCTCCGTGCTGGCCGGTTACGCCTCCATGGGCGTCAAGATGGAATACCTGATCGCCGCCTCCTTCATGGCTGCCCCGGGTGGTCTGCTGTTCGCCAAGTTGCTGGTACCGGAAACCGAGACCCCGAGCTACGACGAGAACACCGCAGAAGGTGAGCTGGACGACAAGCCGGCCAACGTGATCGACGCTGCCGCCGCCGGTGCCTCCGCCGGTCTGCAACTGGCCCTGAACGTGGGTGCCATGCTGCTGGCCTTCATCGGCCTCATCGCCATGATCAACGGCATCTTCTCCGGTGTGGGCGGCTGGTTCGGTTACCCGCAACTCTCCCTGGAGCTGCTGCTGGGCTGGCTGTTCTCCCCGCTGGCCTTCCTGATCGGCGTGCCCTGGAGCGAAGCGGTCGTGGCCGGTTCCTTCATCGGTCAGAAGCTGGTGGTCAACGAGTTCGTGGCTTACCTGAACTTTGCCCCCTACCTGAAGGATGAAGTGCTGATCAACGGTGTGGCCATGTCCGAGCACACCAAGGCGATCATCTCCTTCGCCCTGTGCGGCTTCGCCAACCTGTCCTCCGTCGCCATCCTGCTGGGTGGTCTGGGCTCCATGGCACCGAACCGTCGCGGCACCATCGCCAAGTTCGGTCTGAAGGCCGTGCTGGCAGGTTCCCTGTCCAACCTGATGTCTGCGACCATCGCAGGCTTCTTCCTGGCGCTGTCCGGCATGTAACATCGCCTGACTGACAGGATAAAGACGAACGCCACAGCGATTTGCTGTGGCGTTCTCGTTTGGGGTGGTGACAACCGTTTTCCTGTCAAGACTAATAATAAAGTGAGTCAAATCGGAGGTTCTATGAATGAAGTGCTACTGGCTATGGCGGCCGGCTTTATCGTTGGGGTGTTGTTTTCTTTCCTCAAGTTGCCGATACCGGCGCCGCCCGTCCTCTCCGGCGTCATGGGGATCGTGGGGGTCTATCTGGGGGGCATTGCCTACTCCTGGATCCTGACCCGCTTCTTCTCTTAAGCGCCTTCCAGCGCTGGATTTGCCGGGTGTGAGGTACCTCTGAAATTGGCAAATCCGGCTTGCAAACACGGGGTATCTCGGCTGAAATAGGCGATGCCAGCAGGGTGCTGGCATTGACTAATGCCCGGTGAATCCGGGTGTTGGCGGTCAAATGGAATTGATTGGGAAGTCGGGTCTGCGTAGTCGGCCTTTCTCAAGTCTTCATGGAACCAAGTCCGCACTTTTGTAAGAAAGTGACAGGGCTCTTGCCTTATTTGCAGCCGTATTGCCTGTGCATTTGCGCTGCAATTCCATATCCCGTTGCTCCGGGAACGTCTCTGCCGACCCTTGGTGTTCGGTGAAGCCGATCGCGGGTGATGGGGCTTAACAAGACTTTGGAGACATAGCATGACTGATCTGAAAGTGGCCGCCCAACGTGCCCTGAACCTGATGGACCTGACCACCCTGAACGATGACGACACCGATCAGAAGGTGATCGACCTGTGCCACAAGGCCAAGTCTCCGGCCGGCCTGACCGCCGCCGTCTGCATCTACCCCCGTTTCATCCCCATCGCACGCAAGACCCTGCGTGACATCGGCGCCGCCGACGTGCGCATCGCGACCGTGACCAACTTCCCCCACGGCAACGACGACATCGAGATCGCCGTGGCCGAGACCCGCGCCGCCGTGGCCTACGGTGCCGACGAGGTGGACGTGGTCTTCCCGTACCGCGCCTTCATGGCCGGCAATGAACAGGTCGGCTTCGATCTGGTCAAAGCATGTAAGGAAGCCTGCGGCGCCAAGGTGCTGCTGAAAGTGATCATCGAGACCGGCGAGTTGAAGGAAGAGGCGCTGATCCGTCGCGCCTCCGAGATCTCCATCGACGCCGGTGCCGATTTCATCAAGACCTCCACCGGCAAGGTGCCGGTGAATGCGACCCCGGAAGCTGCCCGCATCATGATGGAAGTGATCAAGGCCAAGAACCCGAAAGTGGGCTTCAAGCCGGCCGGTGGCGTGAAAGACGCCGCCGTGGCGGGTCAGTACCTGGCCATGGCCGAAGAGATCCTGGGCAAGGACTGGGTATCCGCCCGCACCTTCCGCTTCGGCGCCTCCAGCCTGCTGGCCAGTCTGCTGGCGACCCTGGGGCATGGCGACAAGCCTGCCAATACCAGCGGTTACTAAGCGGTGGCAGGGGGCGGTGAGCCGCCCCCTTTCGGATCTGGTTCGGTCTGTGTTCGTGCGTGATGCACGGAGGGAATGAAAGATGTTTTTGCCTCAAGAAATTATTCGCAAGAAGCGCAACGGTGAAGCGCTCAGTACCCAAGAGATTCAATTCTTCGTTCAGGGCATTACCAACAACACCATCGGCGAGGGGCAGATCGCGGCCCTGGCCATGGCGGTCTACTTCAAGGACATGACCATGGATGAGCGGGTCGCCCTGACCTGCGCCATGCGCGACTCCGGCATGGTATTGACCTGGGACCACCTCAACCTGGGCGGCCCCATCGTCGACAAGCACTCCACCGGCGGCGTGGGTGACGTGGTCTCCCTGATGCTGGGCCCGATGGTCGCTGCGTGCGGCGGTTTCGTGCCCATGATCTCCGGCCGTGGTCTCGGTCACACCGGCGGTACCCTGGACAAGCTGGACGCCATTCCCGGCTACCAGACCTCGGTCGACAACGACCGCTTCCTGAAAGTGGTGAAAGAGGCGGGTGTCGCCATCATCGGCCAGACCGGCGATCTCGCCCCGGCGGACAAGCGTATCTATGCGGTACGGGATATTACCGCCACCGTCGAGTCCATTGCCATGATCACCGGCTCCATCCTCTCCAAGAAGCTTGCCTCCGGGCTCGAAGCCCTGGTGATGGACGTGAAGGTGGGCTCCGGCGCCTTCATGCCGACCTTTGAAGCCTCCGAGGAACTGGCCAGGAGCATCGTCGCCGTGGCCAACGGTGCCGGCTGCCGCACCTCTGCACTCCTGACCGACATGAACCAGGTGCTGGCCTCCAGCGCCGGCAACGCAGTGGAAGTGCGCGAAGCGGTGCGCTACCTGACCGGTGAGTATCGCAACCCGCGCATCCACGAAGTGACCATGGCCCTGTGCGCCGAGATGCTGATCTCCGCCGGTCTTGCCAGCGATGACGGCGATGCCCGCACCAAGCTGCAGGCGGTGCTGGACAACGGCAAGGCAGCCGAGATCTTCGGGCGCATGGTGACCGGCCTCGGTGGTCCCGCCGACTTCATGGAGCGCTACGACGCCTACCTGCCCAAAGCCGCCATCGTGCGCCCTGTCTACGCGGCCCACAGCGGATTCGTCACCGCCATGGACACCCGTGAACTGGGTCTGGCGGTGGTCGCCATGGGGGGCGGTCGCCGCGCCGCCGCCGACAAACTCGATTATGCGGTCGGTCTGACCGACTTTATCCGCCTGGGTCAGAGCGTCGATGCTGACAAGCCGCTCGCCCTGATCCACGCTCAGACAGAAGCTCAATTTGCCGAGGCTGCCCGCATGGTGCAGGCTGCCGTGAAGATCGGCGACACCCGACCAGAGGCGCTGCCCGAGGTTTACCGTCGCATCGGTCTGGCTGATTTGTAACAAGGGGAAGTCCCATGAAACGTACCTTTATTCTGATGATGGACTCTTTCGGTATTGGTGCTGCCGCCGATGCCGACAAGTTCGGCGACGTGGGTGCCAATACCCTTGGCCATATCGCCAAGGCGTGCGCCGCCGGTGAGATCGAGGGCCGTGGCGCTCTCAACCTGCCAAACCTCAGCAAGCTGGGTCTGGGCCACGCGGGCGAACTCGCCAGCGGCACCTTCCCGGCCGGACTGAACAAGGATGTCGAGGTGATCGGTGCCTACGGCTTTGCCCAGGAGCTCTCCTCCGGCAAGGACACCCCGTCCGGTCACTGGGAGATTGCCGGCGTGCCCGTCTTGTTCGAGTGGGGTTATTTCCACGACCATCACAACAGCTTCCCGCAGGAGCTGCTGGATGCCATCGTCGAGAAGGCCGGTCTGCCCGGGTATCTGGGCAACTGCCACGCCTCCGGCACCCAGGTGCTGGACGATCTGGGCGAAGAGCACATGCGCACCGGCAAGCCGATCCTCTACACCTCTGCCGACTCCGTGTTCCAGATCGCCTGCCACGAAGAGACCTATGGCCTCGAGAAGCTCTATGAGCTGTGCCACATCGTGCGCGAGCTGCTGGAGCCCTACAACATCGGCCGCGTCATCGCGCGTCCGTTCGTGGGCAGCGGCAAGGGCAACTTCAAGCGCACCGGCAACCGCCACGACTACTCCGTGCTGCCGCCGGCGCCGACCGTGCTGGACTACATGAAGGAAGCGGGTGGCCAGGTGGTCTCCATCGGAAAGATCGCCGACATCTATGCCCAGCAGGGCATCACCAAGCAGGTGAAGGGGACCGGTCTGACCGAGCTGTGGGACAGGACTCTGGAAGAGGTGAAAGCGGCCGGTGACCAGACCATCGTCTTCACCAACTTCGTGGACTTCGACTCCTCCTACGGTCACCGCCGTGATGTCAAGGGCTACGCCGATGCGCTGGAGTACTTCGACTCCCGCTTGCCGGAGCTGTTCGACCTGCTGCAGGATGGCGACGTGGTGGTGCTGACCGCCGACCACGGCTGTGACCCGACCTGGAGCGGTACCGACCACACCCGCGAATACATTCCGGTACTGTTCTACGGCAAGCCGGTCAAGGCGGGCTCCGTCGGTCGTCGCGAGACCTTCGCCGACATCGGCCAGAGCATCGCGGCCTACCACGGCCTGCCCAAGCTGCAATACGGTACCAGCTTCCTGTGATGGTGACCCCGGGCCGGTTCGCCTGCCCGGGGTGCCACAGGGCCCCGGTTTCCTGTAATGTACCGCCGCCGCGCAGGCAGCGGACAATCCATAAAGACAATAAAACTCAACCTAGTGTGAAGGAATAAAGAGAATGGCAACTCCTCATATCAATGCGAAAGATGGCGCCTTTGCTGATACCGTGCTGATGCCGGGCGACCCCCTGCGTGCCAAGTACATCGCCGAAACCTTCCTGGAGAACGTCGAGCAGGTGTGCGACGTGCGCAACATGTTCGGTTTCACCGGCACCTACAAGGGTCGTCGCATCTCCGTCATGGGTCACGGCATGGGCATCCCGTCCTGCTCCATCTACGCAAAAGAGCTGATCACCGACTACGGCGTGAAGACCCTGATCCGCGTGGGCTCCTGCGGTGCCGTGCGTGAAGACGTGAAACTGCGTGACGTGGTGATCGGCATGGGTGCCTGCACCGACTCCAAAGTGAACCGTCTGCGCTTCAAGGACCACGACTTCGCCGCCATCGCCGACTTCGACCTGGTGGCCAATGCCGTTCAGGCCGCCAAGAACAAGGGCGTGGCCGTGCGCGTGGGCAACATCTTCTCCGCCGATCTGTTCTACACCCCGGACCCCTCCATGTTCGACGTCATGGAAAAATACGGCATCCTGGGTGTCGAGATGGAAGCCGCCGGTATCTATGGCGTGGCCGCCGAGTACGGTGCCAAGGCGCTGACCATCTGCACCGTCTCCGACCATATCCGTACTGGTGAGCAGACCACCTCCGAAGAGCGTCAGCTGACCTTCAACGACATGATCGAAATCGCGCTGGACTCAGTCCTGCTGGGTGACAACTGATCCCCCTCGCGCATAAAAAAACGGCGGCCCTCGGGCCGCCGTTTTGCATTTTTGCGAAGCACGGTCAGAGATCGAGGGCGAAGCGCCCCTTGCCCGACTGCTTGGCCCGGTACATGGCGGCATCGGCCCGGTGCAGCAGATCGTCGATGTGACAATACTGGCCCGAGTGGCAGAGGGCGCCTCCTATGCTGCCGGCAAGGGGCAGCCGGTGACCGGCCACGTCCCCAGGAACCGCCATGGCCGCCAGCAGCCGCTCGCACAGGGCGGGCAGCTCCAGTTCCGGCTGGCGCAGGGCGGGCAGTATGATGGTGAACTCGTCGCCGGCCAGGCGCGCCACCATGTCCCCCGGGCGCACCTCGGCACTCAGCACCTGGGCGAAGCGTTGCAACAGGGCATCGCCGACGTGGTGTCCCAGCCTGTCGTTGATCCCCTTGAAGCCGTCGAGATCGAGGAACAGCAGGCCCAGGGGTTCGGCATTCTGGCGCACCCGCTCCAGCTCCCGGGAAAGGCGCAGGGTGAAGGCGCGCCGGTTGGGCAGGCCGGTGAGGGGGTCGTGAGCCGCCTCGTGTTCCAGCTGGCTTTGCAGCGCCTTGAACTCGGTGATGTCGCTGCCGAGGATGTAGACCCCGGGCTCGTCGCCCCGGCTCGGGATCATGGTGATCCTGAGGTCACGCTGACCTATGGGCAGATCGAAGCGGCGCTCGAAACTCACCTGTTCACCGGCGAGGGCCTTTGCCACATAGGCCATGGCCCTGCCGTGGGCCTCCTCGCCGATGACGTCCCGCACGCTCATTTCCCGCATCTGTTCGGTATCGAGCCCGAAGTAGCGGCAATAGGCCTGGTTGGCGAAGAGGTAACGCCCCTCGGGCGACACCATGCTGATGGTGACCGGCAGGCCATCGGTGATGGCCCGCAGTCGGGCACGGCCACGCTCGATCTCCGCGAGCACCTGGCGGCGGGCCGTGATGTCGTGCAAAAACAGGGCGATGCGCACCTTGCCGTCGAACTGGTAACGCTCGGCGATCACCTCGACCGGGATGTGCCGGCCTGCGCGGGTGATGATGTCGCACTCCAGCCGCCGTGGCGGACTCTGCGGGTTGCCTGACAGGCTCAGCAGGGGATGCTCGGCGCCGAGCAGCCCGAAGAGGGGACGGCCCAGCATCTCGTCGGCGTGCCAGCCGAGCAGGGTGGTGGAGGCCGGGTTCCAGCCTGTGATGATGAAATCGGCATCGAGCTCGAGGAAGGCATTGCTGGTGTGCTCCAGCATGTGCTGCAAGCGGCGCTGCTCCTGCCACAGCTGCTGCTGCATGGCGCCGCGCTCGCGCATCTCCTGATGCAGTTGTTCCACCGTGCGGGAAAGCTCCCTGGTCCGTGACTGCACCTGCTGCTCGAGCCCTTGCTGCAGCCGCACGAGTTCGGCTTCGGCCTGTTTGCGCTCGGTGAGGTCGGCAAACACGGCGATCATGTGGGGGGCCATGGTGCGGCTCTGGCAGAGGGTCACGCTGAGCTGGACCCAGCACAGGGTGCCATCGGCCCGGATCATCCGCTTCTCCAGCCGGTAATCCTGCCGTTGCCCCGCGATCAGGGCATCGAACAGGGGCTGCTCCCGTTGCAGATCTTCGGGATGGGTCATGGCGAGCCAGGTCCGGCTCAGCATCTCATGCTCGCTGTAACCGAGCAGCCGCTCCAGCCCCGGGTTGGCCCGCAGCCACTTGCCTTCGAGGGAGGAGAGGGCCATGCCCACCGACGACTGGTTGAAGGTGAGGGTGAAGAGATGCTCCTTGTCTTCCAGAACCTGATTGAGGGTGCGCACCTGGTGGCGCCGCTCCAGATCGTGCAGGGTGTTCTCCACCAGGCGGCCGAAGTCGTCGAGATCCCGGCAGGCATCTTCGTCGAGATGGCGCGGCACATGGTCCACCAGGCAGAGGGTGCCGAGCACCACGCCATCGAGGGCGCGCAGGGGTCGGCCGGCGTAGAAGACCACACCGGGATCATCGGTCACCAGCGGATTGTCGGCAAAGCGGAGATCCCGTCTGGCATCCGGTACCTGCATGATGTCGGGGCGCAAAATGGCATGACCGCAGAAGGAGTGCTCCCGGTTGATCTCGCACATATCGACCCCGGTGCGGGCGAGAAACCACTGCCTGTTCACGTCGGTCAGGGAGACCATGGCGATGGGGAGTGCGAAATGCCGGGTGATGAGCCGGGTGAGGCGATCAAGCTGATCGATGGGCTCGTGGTCGAGCAGGCCGAGGATGCGCAGTCGTTCCAGTCGACTGTGTTCATCCAGCGGCAAGGGGGGGCAATCATGTGGCTCTCCTGCCAGTGATCTTGCCAGTGTTATATACAAGCCGGAGGATGTGATCCACTCCCGCTTATTGCGGAGCGGCGGGTTTGCTCTGTTTCTTGTGCTTGCGCACCCGCATGTAGTTGCGACGCACCCCGTAGGAGATGAGCAGGCCGGCCAGCAGCATCACCAGCAGCATCAGGCGCTGTTTCTCCTGGTTGACCTTGAGATGGGTATCTTGTGCGGCCAGCAGTTTCTGCTCTTCCAGGGTGATCCTCAGATAGCCCAGGGTCAGGTTTCCGTCCTGGATCTCCTGGACGAACTGGATGCGCCCCTTGCCCTGCTCCGGCAGGGATTTGTTGTCGCTGCCGATGGGCAGCAGACTGTCCAGCGGCAGGGCGTTGTCCGACTGGGCGAGGGGAATGCCGCGGGCGTCATAGAGGGTGACATCCAGAATGTCAGGCTCGGCGGCCAGATCCTGCGCCAGTCTCTCCAGTTCGCTCTCCTTGTCCTCCTTGATCCAGCGGCGCATGTCCCGGGCGGCATAGGCGACCAGCGCCTGTGCCCTGTCCCGTGCCGCCGCGTGCAGGGCGGCCTGGCTCTCTCCCTGCATGTGGATGAGCAGCACCAGCACCCAGAGACCGAGCAGGACTCCCGCCGCCAGGCTGACAACACGTTTGATGGGAAGATGACGCACAGAACCGGGCCTCTGGTAATGGATGAGCGGGGCTGGCTGGTGCCCCGGTGCCGCGAAGCGGGAAACAGGGTGGTCTGTTTCCATGTCTGCCCGCACCGCAGGCGGGATCTTGGCGCTTGCCTGTACAAAAAGCAATACGCTACTCTGGGCCCGCATGATGAACCCCATGATTTCCAAGGAAGGCGTCTCTCTTATGTTGTTGTCCCAACTTCCCCGCTCCCTGCACGACTGGTCCGGGGCCCTGAGCTGTGCCCCCTGCTGGCAGCTCACCAACGAAGCCCTGCTGCCCGCGGCCAACGCCCACGACAGCGCCTGGATTGTCCTGTTTGGCAAGGGGCTGGAGGCCGGTCATCTGGCCCGCCTGGCCCAGCAGCTGGATGCCCTGGGGCTTGAGTCAAGTCTCTATCCCGCAGGGGAGCAGGCCGGTATTCCGCTGCTGCTGCTTGGCACCAACCGCTTTTCCCCCGAGCTGGTGCAGGCGCTCAAAGCCCAGGAGTGGGACATCGACCTGTGTCATCTGGCCGCCCTGCCTACCCTGAGTGAGCCCGGTCTGCTGGTGATGGACATGGATTCCACCGCGATCAGGATAGAGTGCATCGACGAAATCGCGCGGCTGGCCGGGGTCGGTGAGCAGGTGGCGGCCGTTACCGCGGCGGCCATGCAGGGCAAGCTGGAGTTTGCCGACAGTCTGCGTGCCCGGGTGGCGCTGCTGGAAGGGGCGCCGGTCACCATCCTCGACGAGGTGGCGGCCGACATGCCCTGGATGCCGGGCCTGCCACTCATGGTCGATGCCCTCAAGCAGGCTGGCTGGAAGGTGGCGATCGCCTCCGGTGGCTTCACCCGCTTTGCCGGCGAGTTGCAGCGTGCTCTGGGTCTGGATGCCATTTTCGCCAACGAGCTGGCGGTGGAAGGGGGCCTGCTGACCGGCAAGGTGAGCGGTCCCATCGTCGATGCCGCCGCCAAGGCCGAAGCACTGCAACAGCTGGCCTCGGAGTACGGGGTGGTTGCATCCCAGACGGTCGCGGTCGGCGATGGGGCCAACGATCTCAAGATGATGGGGGTGGCGGGGCTTGGCATTGCCATTCATGCCAAACCCCTGGTTCGTGCCCAGGCGGCGGCGACCCTCAATCACCACGATCTGGAAGGGGTGCTCTGCCTGCTCGGCGCCCTGGCTTGTCGCGACCGACGCTGGTGCTGATCCCGCTCAAGGAGGAGCCGATCACGAAATGGAACTGTTACAGCAATCCCTGTTTGTCCCCTGCGGTGAGCATCGACTCCATGTGCGCCATATCCAGCCCGGTGTCGCGGTACATGCCGACCCCATCCTGATGGTGCACGGGGCCATCGAGAACGGCCGCATCTTCTACACCGAATCGGGCAAGGGGCTTGCCTGCTTTCTGGCTCGCCACGGGTATCAGGTCTATGTGGCGGATCTGCGTGGTCGGGGTCTGAGCACACCGACCATCGCCGAGCGGGCCGGCCACGGCCAGCATGAGCTGATCACCGAGGATCTGCCCGCCCTGCAGCGCTGGGTATCGGCCCGCCATGCCGGTGCCCGGGTGCACTGGATGGCCCACTCCTGGGGCGGCGTCATCATGGCCTCGACCCTGGTGCGCTTTCCCGAGCTGGCGGAGCAGGTTGCCAGCCTGGTGTTCTTCGGCACCAAGCGGGGGGTCTCGGTGCAGAACCCGGAGCGCTGGTTGAAGGTGGATCTGATTTGGAACAGGCTCGCCCCCTGGCTGGCGCGCCGCCAGGGGTTTCTGGCCGCCCGCCGGTTGAAGATAGGGGCCGATGATGAGCCCCTGCGCTACCTGCAGGAGACCATCCCCTGGGTCAAGTGCGGGCCCTGGTTGGACCCCTTTGACGGTTTCGCCTATGACGAGGCGGCGAGCCGGGTCAACTGGCCCCCGCTCTGGATGATCTCCGCCAAGGCGGACAAGGTACTTGGCCACCCCGTCGACGTGCGCCGCTTCAGCGACGAGATGGGCTCGGCCGCCCGCCACACCCGCCTTGGGCGGGACAACGGCAACCGCCTCGATTACGACCACATCAACATGCTGACGGCCCCCCAGGCACAGGAGGATCACTTCCCCGACATCCTCGCCTGGCTGCGCAACCCCCAAGCTGCCTGATAGACAAAAAACGGGCACTTGCGTGCCCGTTTTTTGTTGTCTCCCGGCCCTGCTGGCTAGCGGGGCCCGGATGGTATGCCAAGGCGGAACAGGGTCGCCTCGGTGGTATCGGTCAGTTCACCCACGCCCACGACACTCCAGAGCTCCTCTTCCAGCTTCTTGGCCTTGTGAATGGCGAACTTGGCGATGTAGTCCAGTTCACCCGCGATGAAGCTGGTGTCCGGGCGGCCGGTGCGCGAAATACCCACCAGTACCGAATAGAACTCTCCCTGTTGCCGGGCCAGCTCGATGAAGCGGCGCTTTTGATCCGGTGAGCTGAAGCTGCTGGCCAGGTGGCTGCGAAACAGGGGTGTTCCCCCCTGGGAGTGGAGGGCGGCGATGTAGACCTCCTCCTCTTCCGGCTTGTCTTCCCGCTCGATGGCGCGCAGGGGATTGAGCAGCAGGGCCTTGAGCAGTGCCCCCTGGAACAGGGGATACAGGTTCAACTGCTGATCCTGCTCGGCACAGATGCGCAGCAGACGGGAAAGGCTGCGTGGTTGTGGCGAGAGGCCGGCCGCGGCCAGTTTCGGGGCGGCCTTGAGCTTGTTCACATAGACGGGGGTGTTGAACAGGTGGTGGGTGTAGAGGTTGCGCAGCGCCCTGGCCATGCCGCGATAGCGATTGAACTCCCGGGTGGTTTTGAGCTTGTTCTGGTTGCTTTCGATCAGCAGGCTGAAGAACTGGTGGCCGGTATGGCGCTCGGCCGTCCCCTCGATGCACAGATGCAGCACGGTTCTGCTCAGGTTGAGGCTGACCAGCCGATAGGGCAGGCGTTGCAGGTCCATGTTCCTGGCGAGTTCCTGCAAGCGGGGCAGAGCCACCGTGATGATGTCTCCCTTCTCCCCGTCGAACGGCTCCTCCAGCTCGATTTGCATGCCGTGGGCCGAGATGTCTCGGGTCCAGCCGACCCAGGATCGCTCCTTGTGATGCAAGACGATGGCCGTCTTGTGCATGTAGCGCGCCTCCTTGCGCAGTTGCACATAGTGCAGCGTCTCTATCTCGAAGGGGGCGGCATGGATGTCATGGCCAAAGCGCTGCAAGGCGTTGGCGTTGAGCGGCTCCTGACCCGTCTCTCGCTGGAACTCGTCGCGCTGGTTGTCCAGGTTTATCTCCTGCAGCATGCCCACGTATCCGAGCTGGGCCAGGCGCTCGCGCAGCAGCCTGTCCTGCAACTGGCTCGCCCCGCCCTGGGGGTTGTCGAGGTCGGCCTCCCGCAGGGTGCTGGCTTCCATGCTGAACTTGTATACCCGCCAGCTGGGGCGGCGGGCGCCGATCTGGAAGAAGAGCGCGGTCAGTCCGCTCTGTTCCAGCTCCTCCCGGGTCGCGGAGAAGAAGTAGAGGTGGCTGCGTACCGCATGGGTAAAGCTGTAGATCAGCGTCTCGCGCAGCCCCTCTTTGCCCGGGAGCAACGAGGGCATGCGGGCAGCGGTGAAGAGGCTGGCGAGCATGTCGCGGTTCTTGGCGTCGCGCCAGTATTCGAGAATGTGCTGGTTGTTCTCGGTGCGCAGGGCGATCTCGAGGGCGGGGATGCTGCCCTTGCCGAAATAGAGGGGCATGCCGGTCATGCGCGGCAGATAGAACTGCTCATACCCCTTGATGACGGCGGCGGAGAGCAGGTAGTCGACGCTGACGCGATAGCGGCTGCGGTTGCGCTCGATGAAGTCGCGCAGGAACTCGTCGAACACCGGATGCTCGCCGTTCTTGAGCAGCCTGAGCCAGAATTTGTCCTCTTTTCTCTCCTCCCCCAGGATCTGGTAGCTGACGGGGTCACGCAGCAGGGGATGGGGATGATCGCGTTCCAGTCCGGTGAAGAAGACGGCTATCAGGTCGCCTGTCTGGTAGTCGGGCAGATAGGGCACGGATACCCGGATGCCGCCGAGGGAGATGTCGGAGCTCTTGGCGAGGATCTTCTCGCCGTTGGCGAGCTGGAGCACCATGGGAGAGCTGAAGTGCATGCGCTCTTCCTGTCGCCCGTAATGGCTGGCGAAGGGGATGGCACTGACATCGAACGGACGAAACGGGCTGATGGGCAGTGCCAGATTGTCGCTGCGCCCCTGGTTGAGTTTGTACCAGGCTTGCAGCGCCTCGTAGACCCCCAGGGTGTAGCTGTCCCGGTAGAGGTAGCACTGGGATTGAAACAGCTCGATGGCCTCGGCGGGCATGAAGTGGGTCACCCCGTCGAACTCATGCACCTGACAGAGGGTGCCCAGCTCGTTGCGCATGTCGATGACGCGCCGACAGGGGGTGCACTTGCGTTTGAGTTCCATCTTCAGCAGGAACCGGCTGTTGGTATTTTCGTTCTGGGTCAGACGGTTGAAGATTTCGTCGAAGTCCTTTTCCCGGAGCAGGGGGACAAGTTGTTCTATCAGATGTAGTGGTTGTTCTGAATCCATGTATTCCTGCCGCGGAAAGTCACTTTTCCGATTCTGGGTTTGATCTGCCGGTCGCAAACAAGTATATCAAGCAGGAATTCATCCTGTCCCCGAGTTATCCATGGCCAAAAACAAAACCGCCTATGTTTGTTCCGAATGTGGAGCCGACTTCACCCGCTGGCAAGGCCAGTGCAGCGAGTGCAAGGAGTGGAACACCATCACCGAGGTGCGACTGGGGGTGACGACACCCGGCAAGAGCGCTCGTTATACCGGTTATGCGGGCGCCGTCGGCAGCCAGGTGCAGACCCTGGCGGAGATCGCCACCACGGAGATCCCCCGTTTCAGCTCGGGCTTCAAGGAGCTGGACCGCGTACTCGGTGGCGGCGTGGTCCCCGGTTCGGCCATTCTCATCGGCGGCAACCCCGGGGCCGGCAAGTCGACCCTGTTGCTGCAGACCATGTGCGGCCTGGCGCAGCGCATGAAGACCCTCTATGTGACCGGTGAGGAGTCACTGCAACAGGTGGCGATGCGGGCTGGTCGGCTGGGTCTGCCCACGGACAAGCTGCGCATGTTGTCCGAGACCAGTGTCGAGCAGATCTGCCTCATCGCCCAGCAGGAGCAACCTCAGATCATGGTCATCGACTCCATCCAGGTGATGCACGTGGCGGATGTGCAGTCCGCGCCGGGGTCCGTCTCCCAGGTGCGGGAGTCGGCGGCGCTGCTGACACGCTATGCCAAGCAGAATCATGTGGCCATCTTCATGGTGGGCCACGTCACCAAGGACGGCACCCTGGCGGGTCCCAAGGTGCTGGAGCACTGCATCGACTGCTCCGTGCTGCTGGATGGCGGGCACGACTCGCGTTTTCGCACCCTGCGCTCCCACAAGAACCGCTTCGGTGCGGTCAACGAACTGGGGGTCTTCGCCATGACCGGGCAGGGAATGAAGGAGGTGAGCAACCCTTCCGCGATTTTCCTCAGCCGCGGGGAGGAGCAGGCTCCGGGCTCCATCGTCATGGTGATCTGGGAAGGCACGCGCCCCCTGCTGGTGGAGTTGCAGGCGCTGGTGGATTACTCCCAGCTCTCCAATCCGCGCCGGGTGGCGGTGGGGATGGACCACAACCGTCTCGCCATGCTGCTGGCGGTGCTGCATCGTCACGGCGGGTTGCAGATGGCGGATCAGGATGTGTTCATCAACGTGGTGGGTGGCGTCAAAGTCGAGGAGACCAGCGCGGATCTGGCGCTGCTGCTGGCCATGGTGTCGAGCTTCCGGGATCAGGCCCTGCCCAAGGATCTGGTGGTCTTTGGCGAGGTGGGGCTCTCTGGTGAGATACGGCCCGTGCCCTCGGGTCAGGAGCGACTGCAGGAGGCGGCCAAGCACGGTTTCCGCCGAGCCATCGTCCCGCATGCCAATGCGCCCAAACATCCCATCGAGGGGATGGAGGTGGTGCCGGTGAAGAAACTCTCCGATGCCCTCGAGGCCCTGTAATCGACCATGAAAAAGGAGCGTATGGACGCTCCTTTGTTTTTCTGCCCGCCCGCTCAGGATTCGGGGGGGACGTGGTCTCGGTGCTCTTGCAGCAACTGCTCCAGCTCGCGATGGAGCAGTTGTTCCTCTCCGATGTTCAGCTCGATCATCCGCTTGAGGTGAGTGGCGCTGTCGATGTCGATGTGGTGGCAGTAAAACCCCAGCTTCTTGCTGGCTTCGTGGGTCAGCTCGACCTGCATCTTGATCTCGATGTCGCTGCCCCCGAGCACGAAGCAGATTTCGTACTCCTTGTCCTCGCTGGCGACCCAATCCTCGGGTCTGAGCAGCAGGGCTCCCTGCAGGGAGACATCGACCAGCTGGGTGCGCCACTGGTGTTCACCCTGGGTGAGCTTGGCGGCGGTCAAATAGAAAATCCGAGTAAAGTGGCGGCGCTCGGCCATGGTCGTCTCCGGTCTGCGTGCGAGCAAGATGCTCATCCTTCATGTTGCAGAGTGTAATCCAGCTGGCACGCCAGGATATTGAACTGGCTCCGATATTGAATATCAGACCTGCTGATGGCTGAGGGATTCCACCACCTGCAGCGCCTTGACCAGCCGATCCTCCTGTTTGAACCTGTCCTCCAGCACGGGGCCGAGCTGGTTCAGATCCTCGTCCAGTTGCAACAACTGGGCTTCGTCGGCGTTGCTGTACTTGTCGTTGAACTCCAGCGCGAATTCGGTACAGGCACGGATATGGGGGTAGATGCGCTTGGCCAGCTCCAGTTTGTCCCCGCTGGCTTGCTCAAAGGCGGTGACGACATGGTTGTAGATCTCGAAATGGCCTGCGCTGACGTAATCGACCAGTTGTTCGCAAAAACGTTGCAGTTCGACGTGACCTGGGAGGGTGCGTTGCTTGCACTTGGCGGGCATGAGGCCTGCCAGTCGCATGTACTCGACCAGCAACGCCTGTCTGGCATCCAGCCAGTCATCTATTGCTCTGTGCTTGCCTGCCAGTGCGCGCTTGGTTTTTTCCAGTTCAGTTAACATAGTCCCTCCATGGGCATGACATGCTGCTCTCGGGTCGCATGCCTTCGGTCATTCTCATCGACTGACGACACTCCTATAACTAGGGAAAATCCAGTTGACCGTCAATAGGAGTGTAGGGATATTGTTACATCAGGCGGGGATTTGCATACCTCTCCCCACCGGTACTTCGCATCCTGTCGCCCATCCAGGGGACAAGGGGGCGATATATGTGACTATTTCCGCAGATCTTGATGAAAACCCCAGCATTCAAGCCAATCCGGCTGATAAAGCCTTTGCCTGAGTGTTTTTTTTTGAATAGAGTGGCCCGGTGCTAAATGCCCGATCATAAAGGAAATGTTATGAACAAAGCTCAACTTGTCGATGCAATTGCCGCCAAAGCAGACCTGAGCAAAGCTCAGGCCAAAGTCGCTCTGGAAGAGATCATCAATGGTATTACCCAGAGCCTGAAAGAGGGCGATGCCGTTCAGTTGGTGGGTTTTGGTACCTTCAAGGTCAACCATCGCGCGGGCCGTACCGGTCGCAACCCGCAAACCGGTAAAGAGATCCAGATTGCAGCCGCCAATGTGCCGTCCTTCGTGGCTGGCAAGGCGCTGAAAGACGCAGTCAAATAAGATCGTCTTGTAATCAAATGAAACCCGGCTTGTGCCGGGTTTTTTCTTGCCATCTTCGTCAAAATTTGTTTCAGATACACTCAGAATATGGCATGCGCTGTAGCGAGGTGGATATGGAACAGAAAAATGCCATTCGGCAGGTAGCCGTCCCCTGGGCACCCTCTCGTCAACTCCCTCCCGGCCTGGTCGTGGCCGAACTGCATCAGGATATCTGGAGCGACACCCTGACCGTCATGCTGGGGCGTGCTCGCAGCATCGATCTGCCTCCGTTGCCCCTGTGCCGGGTGAGTTTTCGCCACATCTTCGCAGTGCGGGTGATGGAGGATTGCGATCTGGCGGAGGG
Source organism: Aeromonas sp. PS2Canimalfood6 (assembly GCF_048276795.1). Classification (NCBI taxonomy): domain Bacteria; kingdom Pseudomonadati; phylum Pseudomonadota; class Gammaproteobacteria; order Aeromonadales; family Aeromonadaceae; genus Aeromonas; species Aeromonas sp. PS2Canimalfood6. The sequence goes on along the minus strand of NZ_JBLUXC010000003.1, from coordinate 65,495 downwards.
GCGTGACAGCCACGTCATCGAGGAGCAGATCCAGCTCATCACCCCGTCCCGTTTCGCCAGCTGGTTCCATCAGGAATCCGATGGACTGCACCTGGATGAAGATTTGCAGCACTACCGCATCTCGACCTGGGATTACTGCGCCGATGTGCTGACCTCTTCTCCCCCTGAACTCCAGTTCATGGTTCAGGAAGAGTAAGCCAGACTGTCGGGTCACCTCCGTGGTGACAAAAAAGCCGGCGCAGGGGCGCCGGCTTTTTCTTGTTCGGGAGCGTGGGGCGCTTAGCCCAGGATCTGGTCCCGGTGCAGCCCCAGCACGATCAGCAGCCCGATGAAATAGAAGGCGCTGAGCTTGATGCCGAGAATGGTGAGCAGGCCGGCGCACAGACGCACCAGGGCCTTGTGCAGCCAGGATCCGGTGAAGCGGTACATGATCACTCCACCGCGTCGGCCGGCGCGAACTCCGGCACCTTGGCCATGGCGTCCAGCACCACTTGAATGTCGGCCCCCGGTTTGCAGGCATTCTCGCTCAGATGGCGACGCCAGGCGCGCGCCCCCTGCATGTTCTGGAACAACCCCAGCATGTGGCGGGTCATGTGGGAGAGGTAGTTGCCCTTGGCCAGCTCTTGATCGATGTAAGGCAGCATCATCCGCACCACCTCGTGGCGGCTCGGAACTACACGGTTCTCGCCGAACACCAGATTGTCCACCTGGGCCAGAATGTAGGGGTTCTGGTAGGCTTCGCGGCCCATCATGACCCCGTCGAGGTGCTGCAGATGTTCAAGAGTCTGTTCCAGACTGGTCACCCCGCCGTTGATGACAATGGTCAGATCCGGGTAATCCTGCTTGACCTGGTAGACGCGAGGATAATCGAGGGGCGGGATCTCGCGGTTCTCTTTCGGGCTCAGGCCGCTCAGCCAGGCCTTGCGGGCGTGGACGATGAAGGTATCGCAACCGGCGTTCCGTACCTGCTCGATGAAGGCCTGCAAGAACTCGTAGGAGTCTTGCTCGTCGATGCCGATACGGGTCTTCACGGTGACCGGAATGTCGACTACGTCGCGCATTGCCTTGACGCAATCAGCCACCAGCGCGGGTTCGCCCATGAGGCAGGCGCCGAAGCGGCCGTTTTGCACCCGATCGGAAGGGCAGCCGACGTTGAGGTTGACCTCGTCATAGCCGCGCTCCTCGGCGAGCCTGGCGCAGCGGGCCAGGTCTGCCGGGTTGCTGCCACCCAGTTGCAGGGCGAGAGGGTGTTCCTGCTCGCTGTAGCCCAGATAGTCGCCCTTGCCGTGGATGATGGCGCCCGTGGTCACCATCTCGGTATAGAGCAGGGTCTGGCGGGTCATCAGACGGTGGAAACAACGGCAATGCCGATCGGTCCAGTCCAGCATGGGGGCGATGGAAAAGCGCTGCGCCTGCATAAAAATCATCCGGGTTGGCCAAACAAGGGGCGGGATTCTATCACAACGTGAGACAGCCCCAGAAAATGAATTTTGTCGCCGCGCACTGGGGGCCCTGTGATAGTATCCGGCTAATTGACAGGGTATCTGCGTGAACATGAATCAAGACCAACTTCTACAACGAGCGGAACGCCTCTGCGAGCAGCGAGGGATCCGTTTCACCCCGACACGGCGCCAGGTGTTCCAGCTGCTTGCCGCCCACGGCAATGCCATCAGTGCCTATGATTTGCTGGCCCAGTTGCAGCAGACCGAGGCTCATGCCAAACCGCCTACCGTCTATCGGGCGCTCGACTTCCTGCTCGAACAGGGCTTTGCCCACAAGGTGGAGTCGCTCAACGCCTTCATCTTCTGCTGCCACTTCGACCATGCCCACCCGATGCAACTGCTGATCTGCGATCGTTGCGGTGAGGTAGTGGAGCTGCACGATCCCGCCATCGACGGCGCCTTTTCCGAGCAGGCTCATCAGCATGGTTTTACTATTACCAACAAGACCATAGAAGCCCATGGTCAATGTGCCCGCTGTTCCGTTACCGTAGGAAGTCAAGATGAAGGCTGATTTTGTAAACCCGTTCCTGCTCTCCCTGCTCAACGTGCTCTCCACCATGGCACAGCTGGAACTCAAACCGGGCGCGCCCAAGCGCAAGACGGACGAGCTGGCTCGGGGAGATGTCTCCGGCCTGATTGGCATGGTGGGTCCGCAGACCCGGGGTTCCCTCTCCATCAGCTTCGAGAAGGGGCTGGCACTGGAGATCATGCGTCGCATGCTGGGGGAGGCGCCGGCCACCATCAACGAGGAAGTGACCGACATGGTGGGCGAGATCACCAACATGGTGACGGGCGGCGCCAAACGCATGCTGGGGGAGAAGGGCTATGAGTTCGACATGGCGACCCCGGTCATCGTCTCCGGTCCCAATCACACCATTACTCACCGGGCCGACGGCGCCAAGATCATGATGCCGTTCGAATCGGAGTATGGCCGTGCCACCATCGAGATCTGCTTCGAGTAATCGCCATGTGGAAGATGCTGAAATGGAGTGTCATCGGTGGGGTGGTGCTGCTTATCCTGTCGGATATCGAGATCAGCACCTCTCTTTACAAGTACGAAGACAACCGCGTGGAGATCAACTTCCCGCGCTGGCAGGCTGACCAGCCCTGGGGCACCCTGCGCTGGCATGCGGGCCGGTTTGAGCATCACTGGTACGGTCTTGCAGGCAAACCCAAGCCCGCAACCGTACTCTGAGGAGCGCTCTCCACAACGGATGGACCAGATTGCACCAACAAAAAAGAGGCCAGCGAATGCTGGCCTCTTTATTTGGTCAAGATCTGTTATCAGGCCGCTTCTGCAGCCAGCTTGCCATTGCCACGCACCATGACACCGAGGCCACAGGCCAGCAGGGTCGGCAGCAACCAGGCCAGGCCCTTGTCAAACAGCGGCAGGAAGGCGAACGCATCCATCTTCATGCCGGCGGCGCCCAGGCCGTCCAGGCAGCCGAACAGGAAGGCGACCAGCAGCACGGAGCGGAACACCAGACGGGGGCGACCGAAGTAACCCTTCAGGAAGGTGACCAGTACCAGCGCCACGGCAACCGGGTAGATGGCGACCAGCACCGGAATGGAGAGGCTGATGAGCTGGCTCAGGCCCACGTTGGCCACGATGCCGCAGATGACACCCAGCAGCACGACCAGCTTCTTGTAGCTCATGCCGGTCAGGTTGTGGAAGAAGTCGGAGCAGGCGGAGATGAGGCCGACGGCCGTGGTGAAGCAGGCCAGGGTGATGATGGCTGCCAGGATGAACTGACCCGGTTGGCCGAACAGACTCAGTACGTAGGCGTTGACGATGGCACCGCCGTTGCTCACGTCGGTGGCGACGCCGGCAGCGGTGTTGCCCAGCTGGAACAGGGAGACATAGACCACGGAGAGACCGATGGCGGAGATGATGCCCGCGATGGCCAGGTACTTGAACTGGCTCTGGTAGTCATGGATGCCTTTCTGGCGCAGCAGGTCGACGATCAGGGCACCGAACATCAGGGACGCCAGGGTGTCCATGGTGTTGTAGCCTTCCAGAATGCCCTTCACGAAGGGGGTGCTCTGGTAGTCACCGGATGCGGCAGGCATGCTTCCTTGCGGTGCGACGAAGACACCGATGGCCAGGGTCAGCAGCAGCAGCATCAGCAGCGGGGTCAGGTACTTGCCGATGGCATCCATCAGCTTGCCCTGGTTGAGGGAGACCAGGATGGCCACGCCGAAGAACAGTACTGTGTAGGCAGCCAGACCGGATGGTCCCATGTCGCCAAGGAAGGGCTTGAGGCCCATCTCGTAGGCCACCAGGCCGGTACGGGGGGCGGCGAAGGCCGGGCCGATGATGATGTAGATGGCGACGGCCAGTGCGGTGGCCACGCCGGCCGGCAGCAGCTTGGTCATGCCGGCCCAGCCGTTGCCAGCCTTGGCGACGGCGATGATGGTGATGAGGGGCAGGCCCACGGCGGTGACCAGGAAGCCCAGCATGGCCAGGGAGAGGTGCTCACCCGCCATGAAGCCGGCCAGGGGCGGGAAGATGATGTTGCCTGCGCCCAGATAGAACGCAAAGGTCATGAAGCCCAATCCGAGTACATCGGACAATGTGAGTGATTTCGTCAAGTTCAACCTCGTCTGTCTTGTAAACTATTGCTTGTTATAGTTTTTTATTTGTCAGTGACCGGCACTTTCCGGGGGTAAAAAAAAGAGCCCCGCTGGTTTTTTCATCGCGACCAGTGGTTTGAACTGGTCTTGAGCGGGCGCTCATTTAGCAGTCAGCATAATGATGTGAAAAAATAGTTCAAGGCAAAATTTACATCTTCAAATAGAAGGGGCTGGTTAGTTGGATATATCTGTCGGAATAGCCTCCCGTGGCAGAATGGATCACAATTTCACCCCTCTCACACTTGTTTAATCCTCTGCCAAGCAGCAATAAAACACGATTTGCCTCTTTCCCCTCTCTGGTGGTAACAGCCAGATAACAACGCTCATACAGATCATAACTCGACGAAATGCATAAAATTTCATCCGCCATCGCCGTGGGCAGCACCAGGGCCAGTTGCCCGGTACGGCTCAGCAGGCGATCGCTGGCGGCCAGCAATCCCCTTGGGTCGAGCCCCCCGGTATGACGGGCCAGAGCCCTGGCCGGATCGCGAAGTGTCTGGCCTGCCGGGAAATAGGGCGGGTTGGAGACGATGAGATCGTAAGGGGGGGCGAGGTGATCCTGAATGGCGCTCTCTATGATGGTGACCCGCTCACGCCAGGGGGAGGCCGTCACATTCTCCTGGGCCTGCATGGCTGCATCCTTATCCAGCTCCACCCCGTCTATGTGGCAGTCGTTCGTGCTGCGCTGGGCCAGCATCAGGGCGATGAGGCCGCTGCCGGTGCCGATGTCCAGCACCCGGCGGGCGCTGTCGACCGGCGCCCAGGCTCCCAGCAGAATGCCGTCCGTACCGACCTTCATGGCGCAGCGGTCGTGATCGATGTGAAATTGCTTGAACGTGAAACCATTGTTGCGCCCCATTCGGCCCTCCTCCTGTGCCTGCCCGCGGAAAATGGCCGGCGATTATAGCGGCTAAGCCACAGTCACCATAGGAGCCGGCGGCATAATCGCCTATAATCTGCCGCTTCCTTAATGACCGAGTATTGCCATGAGCCAGTCCTTTGATGATTTCGACCTGAATCCAGCCCTCAGTCGGGCCTTGGCCGAGATGGGATTCACCCGCCCCACCACCATCCAGCAGATGGTGCTGGAGCCAGCCCTGGACGGCCGCGATATTCTGGCTTCTGCGCCGACCGGAACCGGCAAGACCGCCGCCTTCCTGCTGCCCGCGATGCAGCACCTGCTGGACTTCCCGCGTCGCAAGCCGGGTCCGTGCCGCATGCTGATCCTGACTCCGACCCGCGAGCTCGCGCTGCAGGTGAGTGCTCACGCCAAGGCCCTGGCGGTGCACACCCATCTCAGCATCGAGACCATCATCGGTGGTGTCAGCCATGAAGAGCAGCTGCCTGCCCTGACCAAGACCACCGACATCGTGGTGGCCACCCCGGGCCGTCTGCTCGAGTACATCGAGAAAGAGGAGTTCGAGAGCCACGACATCGAGGTGCTGGTGCTGGATGAAGCGGACCGGATGCTGGACATGGGCTTCATCAAGGACGTGGACCGCATCGTGGAAGAGGCGCGCTACCGCAAGCACACCATGCTCTTCTCCGCCACCCTGGAAGGGGCCGGCCTCGAGAAGTTTGCGAGCGAGATCCTCAAAGACCCGGTTGAGCTGCACGCCGAGCCGCCCCGCAGCGAGCGCCGCCCCATCACCCAGTGGATCCACCTGGCCGATGATGCCGCCCACAAGCTGGCTCTGCTGGTGCACATCCTGAAAAACCCGGAAACCCAGAAGGCCATCATCTTCGTCAAGACCCGTGAGCGACTGGCGGAGCTTTCCGGCCAGTTGCAGGCGGCAGGCGTGCCCTGCGCCTGGATCCGTGGCGAGATGGAGCAGGCCAAGCGCATCGAGTCTATCCGCAAGTTCCACGAAGGGGAGGTGCCCTTCCTCATCGCCACCGACGTGGCCGCCCGCGGCATCGACCTGCCGAACGTCAGCCATGTCATCAACTACGACATGCCCTACGGCGCGGATGTCTATGTGCACCGCATCGGTCGTACCGGTCGTGCCGGCAACCGTGGCTGCGCCATCAGCCTGGTGGAAGCTCACGACATGGCCATGGTCGCCAAGATCGAACGCTACACCGAGGAGCGCCTCAAGCGCCGGGTGATCGATGAGCTGCGCCCCAGACACAAGGAAGCGCGGGTGCCGGTGAAGAAGAAAAAGCCGAAGGATGCCAAGAAGTCGGCAAAGAAGAAAAAGAAGTAATGCCCCCGAGCACAGTTGAAACGGCCATCCCAGGATGGCCGTTTTGCTGTCTGCTGCCTGGGGAGTGGCCTGAGAGAGGCGCAGAAAAAAGCCGACGCAAGGACGTCGGCCAACAAAAAGTGCTTACAACAGAGGATTCACAGAGTCAGACCCGAGGATCTCCGACTTGGTTCCCTTGAATGTGTAATTAATTTTCAGCGCGCTTGAACATCAGGGTATTGGCGTCGGACTCTTCCGGTACAAAGTAGTAGCCGTCGGCATTGAAACCGGTCAGCTGTTCCACCCGGGTGAGCCGATGCTTGATGATATGGCGTGCCATCATGCCGCGGGCCTTCTTGGCGTAGAAGCTGATGATCTTGAACTGGCCGTTCTTCTCGTCCTTGAAGACCGGGGTGATGATGCGCCCCTGCAGGGCTTTCGGGCGCACCGACTTGAAATACTCGTCGGAGGCGAGGTTGATCAGTACGTCGTCCCCCTGGGCTGCCAGCGCCTTGTTCAGGTGCTCAGTGATGATGTCGCCCCAGAACTGGTAGAGGTCCTTGCCGCGCGGGTTGTCGAGGCGGATCCCCATCTCCAGGCGGTAGGGCATCATGAGGTCAAGCGGCCGCAGTACGCCATAAAGGCCGGAGAGCATGCGCAGGTGGGCCTGGGCGAAGTCGAGGTCGGCCTCGCTGAAATCTTCTACGGCCAGACCGGTGTAGACATCCCCCTTGAAGGCCAGCAGCGCCTGGCGGGCGTTGGCCGGCGTGAAGTCAGGCTGCCACTCGGCAAAGCGGGCGGCGTTGAGGCCAGCGAGCTTGTCGCTGATCTTCATCAGGCTGGCGATCTGGTCCGGGCTCAGTTGACGAGCCCGGGTGATCAGTGCTGCGGAGTGGTCCAGCAGTTCGGGTTGGGTGAAACGGGAGGTCACCAGGGGTGACTCGTAATCCAGCGTCTTGGCCGGGGAAACCACAATCAGCATAACGGTCCTTTACTAGCGATGACGCACGCCCCTCATTCATCCAGGGTCACGTTGTCGAGAGTGCCTGCGCCCAGCTGCTCGCGACCCGACAGCTTGATGAGCAGTCGCAGGTCGTTGGCGGAGTCGGCATGGGCAAGGGCCTCACTGTAGCCAATTTGGCCGGCGCAGAACAGGCCGAACAGCGCCTGATCGAAGGTCTGCATGCCGAGCTCGCCGGATTTGGTCATCACCTCCTTGAGTCTGTGCATCTCTCCCTTGCGGATGATGTCGGTGACGAGCGGGGTGTTGAGCAGGATCTCGAAGGCGGCGACCCGGCGCTGCCCGTGAGCGGAGGGGAGCAGCTGCTGGGCGACGATGGCGCGCAGGTTGAAGGAGAGATCGAACAGGAACTGGCGGTGCTTCTCCTGGGGGACCAGATGCAGGATGCGATCCAGCGCCTGGTTGGCATTGTTGGCGTGCAAGGTGGCGAGGCAGAGGTGCCCCGTCTCGGCGAACTGGATGGCGAACTCCATGGTCTCCTGGGAGCGGATTTCACCGATGAGGATGACATCCGGGGCCTGGCGCAGGGAGTTTTTGAGGGCGACATCGAAGGATGCGGTGTCGATCCCCACCTCCCGCTGGGTCACCAGACAGCGATCGTGCTGATGGACGAACTCCACCGGATCCTCCACCGTCAGGATGTGGCCGTCACCGTGCTGGTTGCGAAAGCCGATCATGGCCGCCTGGGTGGTGGACTTGCCGGCGCCAGTGGCGCCGACGAAGAGCACCAGCCCGCGTTTGGCCATGGCGACCTCCTGCAGGATGGGAGGCAGCACCAGCTCGTCAAAGGTGGGGATGCGGGTCTCGATGCGGCGCAGCACCATGCCCGGCATATCCTGTTGCCAGAAGGCGCTGACCCGAAAGCGCCCCAGCGAGCCTCGCTGGATGGCGTAGTTGGCCTCGCGGGTGTGCAGGAAGCGCTCGAAGTGGGTCTCGTCCAGGCTTTCTCTGATCAACGCCAGCGCCGTCGTCTTGTCGAGGGGAGCCGGCCCGAGCGACACCAGACGCCCGTTGACCTTGAGGGTCGGGGGGGCATCGACCGTGATGAAGAGATCCGAGCCCTTTTGTTCAACCAGTGCGGCGAGCAGAACATCCATGTTCATGGCGACTCCTTGGGTGTGCGAGCTTAAATGGTATTGGGATCGACCGCCTTGGCCTTGGCATCGAGGGAGGCGACGACCCCCCGGTTGACCAGCTGCTTGAGGCTCTGGTCCATGGTCTGCATGCCGTGGGTCATCCCGGTCTGGATGACGGAATAGAGCTGGGCCACCTTGTCTTCCCGGATGAGGTTTCGCACCGCCGGGATCCCCAGCATGATCTCGTGGGCCGCCACCCGGCCGCCACCGATACGCTTGAGCAGGGTCTGGGAGATGACCGCCCGCAGGGATTCGGAGAGCATGGATCGCACCATGTCCTTCTCCGAGCCGGGGAAGACGTCGATGATGCGGTCGATGGTCTTGGCAGCCGAGGAGGTGTGCAGGGTGCCAAACACCAGGTGACCGGTTTCGGCGGCGGTCATGGCGAGGCGGATGGTTTCGAGGTCCCGCATTTCACCTACCAGGATGATATCCGGGTCTTCCCGCAGGGCCGAGCGCAGGGCGTTGCTGAAGCTCTTGGTGTCGCGGTGTACTTCCCGCTGGTTCACCAGGCAGCGCTTGTTCTCGTGCACGAATTCGATGGGATCCTCGATGGTGAGGATGTGGTGGTGGAAGTTGTCATTGATGTAATCGACCATGGCGGCCAAGGTGGTGGATTTGCCCGAGCCGGTGGGTCCAGTCACCAGCACCAGGCCGCGAGGGTACTCCGCTATCTTGCGAAATATCTCCGGCGCCCCCAGATCGTCCAGGGTCAGAACGGTGCTCGGGATGGTACGAAACACGGCGCCCGAGCCGCGCGCCTGCTGGAAGGCGTTGACCCGAAAGCGTGCCATGCCGGGTACTTCGAAGGAGAAGTCCACCTCGAAGTTCTCCTCCAGCTCCTTGCGCTGGTGGTCATTCATGATGTCGTAAATGAGAGCATGGACTTCCCGGTGATCCAGGGCGGGCAAATTGATCTTGCGAACCTCCCCATCAACCCTGATCATCGGGGGGACCCCGGCCGAGAGGTGTAGATCCGAGGCCTTATGCTTTACACTGAATGCCAATAACTCTGTGATATCCATAGATTTGTTATTCTCCCATCACAAGATTACGAACGAAATATGAGCCAGATTGCCCAGCACCTGCTTCAGGTAAAGGAACGTATTGTAGAGGCTGCCCGGCGTGTTGGCCGCAGCCCAGATCACATCCAGTTGCTTGCTGTCAGCAAAACCAAGCCGCTGGGGGACATTCAGGCTGCCTATGCCGCCGGTCAGCGGCGCTTTGGCGAATCCTACGCCCAGGAGGCCGCGCTCAAGATTGATGCCTTGCGCGAGCAGAACGCCTGTACAGACATAGAGTGGCACTTTATCGGTCCGCTGCAATCGAACAAGTCCAAGCTGGTGGCGGAGCGGTTCGACTGGGTTCAAAGTGTCGATCGCGACAAGCTCATCGAACGCCTCAACAATCAGAGACCGGGTGGGCTCGCGCCGCTAAATATCTGTCTGCAAATCAATATTAGCGGAGAGAGCAGCAAATCCGGTACGTCGGAGCAAGAGATTTTCCGCCTGGCCTCTCTGGTGGCCCAGAGCGAGCGGCTGCGGTTGCGCGGCCTGATGGCCATCCCCGAGCATACCAGCGACGAGGGGGTGCTCGCGGCCCAGATGGCGCGCATGCAGGCTCTGTTCACCGAGCTTGCGCAACAATACCCGAGCGTCGACACCCTTTCGATGGGGATGACCGAGGATCTCGAGCCGGCCATTGCCCATGGCAGTACCATGGTGCGGGTCGGGACCGCCATCTTCGGGGCCCGTGACTATTCATGAGCAAGAGCCGGGGCGAGAAACACCCCGGTCGTGCTTTTTTCAGGTAAACAGGCGCGTGTGATGCTGTCAGCCCGCACAGGCTGGGTCGGCATCCGCTGCGATGTCAGTAACAGGAGTGTTTGATGCAGCAGAGAACCCTCGCCTTCATCGGGGCAGGCAACATGAGCCGCAGTATCATTGCCGGCCTCATCCAGGCGGGTTACCCGGCAGAGCGTATCATCGCCGCCAATCCCAGTCGCCCCAAGCTGGACGAACTGGCCAGCCAGTTCGGCATCCGTATCACCCAGGACAACGCCGAGGCGGCCCGGGAGGCCGAGGTGATCGTACTGGCGGTCAAGCCCCAGCTGATGGCGGGCATGCTGACGGCGCTGGTGGCCGAGCTTGGCTCGCTGGATGGCAAGTTGCTCATCTCCATCGCTGCCGGCATTCGCGTCGCGCGCTTGCAGGAGATGGCAGGCGGTCACGATCGCATCATTCGCACCATGCCCAACACCCCCTCCTTGCTGGGGCTGGGGATGACCGGGCTCTATGCACCGCCCGCCATCGGGCAGGCCGATAGGGCGGTGGCCGAACAGATGATGCAATCCGTGGGCAAGACCCTCTGGGTGGATGAGGAGGCCGGCATCAACGGCGTCATTGCGGCGGCGGGCAGTGCCCCGGCCTACTTCTTCCTGTTCATGCAGGCGATTGCCGAGGAGGCCGAGGCCATGGGCTTTACGCCGGAGCAGGCTCGCCTGCTGGTGCAGCAAACCGCCCTGGGGGCGGCCGCCATGGTGGAGCAGAATCCCGATCTGTCGCTGCAGACCCTGCGCGAGCAGGTGACCAGCAAGGGCGGGACCACGGCCGAGGCCGTCAAGACATTCCAGGAGCAGGGGCTGATGCCGCTGACCGCAAGAGCCATGCAGGCGGCCGTTACCCGGGCCGGCGAAATGGAAACCCTTTTCTGAATCCCTTTTAGCAAGGAGCCCGGATGAACACGGCTTACTTTTTGATTAACACTGTCTTTGATCTCTACCTCATGGTGGTGCTGCTGCGGGTCTGGCTGCAGTGGGCGCGGGCCGACTTCTACAATCCCATGAGCCAGATGGTGGTCAAGCTGACCAACCCGCTGGTGGTGCCCCTGCGCCGCGTCATCCCGGGTTTTGGCGGGCTGGACATGGCCTCTGTGCTGCTGGCGCTGCTGATCGCCGTTGGCAAGTTGGTCCTGCTCAAGAGCATGAATGTGCTGCAGGCGGACTGGCTCACTCTCTGTCTGTTTGCGACGCTCACCGTGTTGAAGAAAGCGGGTTCCATGATCTTCTGGATCCTGCTGATCCGCGCCATCCTGAGCTGGGTCAGCCAGGGTCGCAACCCCATTGAATACGTGATGCACCAGCTCACTGAACCCTTCTTGGCCCCCATTCGCCGCATCCTGCCTGCACTGGGCGGGCTGGATCTCTCCGTGCTGGTCGCCTTCATCGCGCTGCAGGCCATCAACTACCTGATGGGGGATCTGTTCGGCCAGTTGTGGTGGATGATCTGATGCCCGCTGTCCTGCTGGAAGGGGACGAGCTGGTGTTGCATCTGATGATCCAGCCCAAGGCGAGCCGGGATCAGATCATCGGATTGCACGGTGACGAGTTGAAAGTGGCCATCACGGCACCGCCGGTGGATGGTCAGGCCAACAGTCACCTGATCAAGTACCTGGCCAAGCAGTGCAAGGTGGCCAAGGGGCAGATTCGCATCCTGCGGGGGGAGCTGGGTCGGCACAAGACGGTCGCCATCGACGCGCCAAAACAGATCCCCGCCGAGATTGCCGCTCTGCTCGATAATCAGGGTTGATACGAGAGGGATGACATCATGAAAACAGCCTGGATGAGTTGCCTGCTGGCACTCCTGATGACGCTGCCGCTGCGGGCTGAGCAGATGCAGGAGCTGGGCCCCTGGAAAGTGCACTACAGCGCGTTCAACTCCAGCTTCCTCACCCCCGAGGTAGCCAGGACCTATGGCCTGGAGCGCAGCCGCTATAACGGCATCGTCAATATCGCGGTGCAGAACAAGCAGGGGGTGGCACAGGCGGTGGGGATCAGCGGCGAAGCCCGCAATCTGACCGGCACCCTTCGCCCCCTGAATTTTCAGGAGGTGAAAGAGGGGAATGCCATCTATTACCTGGCAGTGCTGCCCTATCGCAATGAGGACACCTACCAGTTCACCCTGAAGATCATGGGGGAGGGGCAGCAGCAGACGCTGACCTTCCAGCAGACCTTCTACGTCGACTAGATTGCAGGGTGAATGCAGATGCCCTGCCCCCACGGGGGCGGGGCATTTTTTTGCCCGGTGAACCTGTGCTCGACGTCAGTGGCTGGCCAGGGGATAGGTAAACAGGGCCAGGTGGGCGAAGTTGAACAGGAAGTGGAGCAGGATGGCGACACTGAGGCGCCCGCTCAGCTGGAACGCCAGGCCATAGCAGGCCCCCGCCAGCGCGGCGAACAACACCAGCAACGGGCCACCGGCAAGATGGGCTGCGCCGAACAGCAGGCTGGCGACCAGGAGACCTGCCCAGGGCGTGCTTCGGCTTGCCACCCCTTGCTGGATGCATCCCCGGAACAGCGCTTCTTCCGCCACACAGGTGAACAACAGGTTGTTGAACGCGAACAGCCACCACCAGTGGGGCAGTCCCACTTCGGGTTTGAGGGCGCCCAGTTGCCAGGCGGTGATGAGCAGGGCCGCGAGCGGCAGGATGAGCAGGGCCAGCGGCCGCCAGCGCATCGTTCCACCCGGGCCGAGCAGGCCGGGGATGGCCAGCAGCAGGGCGAAGAAAATGAGCGGCTTGTCCAGATTGAGGTAGAGGGTGAAGGGCACGCTGGCCGGGCCCGCCTGTACCTTGTCGAGCACCCTGAGATTGTCAAAGCCGGGCACCAGATGCAGCGTCAGGGCGACGGACCACAGCAGTACCAGCGCCAGTGCGACGCCGCGCCAGGGTGGGGGCAGGGTGGGGGTACGCCAGGCCAGCAGCAGACCGGCGAGGCTGACAAGAGCGGCGAGGGGCGCGAGTCGCTCAAGCCAGAGGGCGGTAAGCAGGGCAAGTCCCAACAGGAGCATGCCGGGTCTGGTCCGGCGGGCGAGGCAGCAGAGTACGGCCAGCCCCAGGACGAGCCAGATGAGGATATCGGGGAGTGGTAACATCGAGTCTCCTTGTATGAATGAAGGGCGCACCTTAACGATCCCCATGGTCTGGTTCAAGGAAAAGGGGGTGGCCGAGACTGGCCGGCAGAAGACGCGCAATGAAAAGCCGGAGCTGGGCTCCGGCTTGGACGGCGGCAAGATGCCACCGAGAGAGGCGATGGCCTTCCCGTATCAGCGACCGGACTCGGCGATCACCCGGGCGATGATGTCGGCGCGTTTGCTGGCTTCCAGCTCGCCCAGGGCGATGAGACCGGCCTTGAAGATGACGTTCTTCGGCAGACTGACGTCATCCAGGGTGGTGATGGCCTCGACGTGCATGCCGTTCAGGCGGCTGGCATCGCGCGGGCTCAGGTTGACCTGGGTGTTCAGCACCTGCTTGCCCTTCTTCTTGGGCTGGGCGGGTTTCTTCGGTTGATCCAGCTCGTCTTCCGGCAGTTCGTCATCAAAATCGTAAATGGACATAGTCAATCCTGTTGGGTTGCAAGGGGCATGCTCGCCCGAATGGGGGTAATCAGCCCATATCCTCGTTGCGGATAAAGGCGCGCCAGGAGCCGAGTACCTGGGCAAAATCTTCCAGCCCGCACATGGCCAGCTGTTCATCATCGTAGTAGGCGAGATCGTCGAGATCCTCGTCCTGCTCGATATTGAGGACATTGGCCTTCACCTCGGCTTCCTCGTGGGTCAGCAGCAGGGAGTAGTCGCCCCCCAGCAGCCGGTATTCGGTGCGGGCCCGGCTGGAGAGCTGGTCGATGATGGCGAACAGCTCGTCGAGCTTCTCCTCGTCCTTGCCCACCTCGTCGATCAACCACTGGCCGATGGCTTCATGGCCCATGGAGAACCGGGCGCGATAGCCACCGAACGGGTCGCGGCGAAATTCATAATCCATAGCGGAGTCCATATCGGAGGGTGAAACCACCACGGCGCAAAGCGGCATGATGCCGGATCCTTGATCCATGGTGGGGCACTGATAGCGTAAAGTGGCCTATTCTAGCGATCCCCCCCGCGCTTGTCTTGATGATGTGGAATCTTTAACGGGTGATCCCGGTGATGGCGCACGCCGGGGACCCTGTCAACGAATGGTATGGAGAGGCAATGCAGCTCAACGACGCGCTCGCGCATCAGATAGTCAGCCGGGCGATGAAGATCCTGTCGTTCTCGGTCAACGTCATGGATGAGCGGGGACTCATCATTGCGTCCGGCAATCCGGAGCGGCTGCACCAGCGCCACGAGGGGGCCGTGCTGGCCCTGACCGAGAACCGGGTGGTGGAGATAAGCGAGGCCACCGCCCGGGAGCTCAAGGGAGTGAGGCCCGGCATCAACCTGCCCATCGCCTATCAGGGGGAGCTGCTCGGCGTCATCGGCATCTCGGGCGATCCGGACGAAGTGCGTGCTTACGCCGAGCTGGTGCGCATGACCGCCGAGCTCATCCTGGAACAGGCGGCACTCACCGAGCAGTTGCAGTGGGACAAGCGCCACAAGGAGGAGCTGGTGTTGCAGCTCATTCGCGGCGAAGGGCGGGCCGATCAACTGCAACAGGTGGCCCGCTTCCTCGAGCTGGATCTCGCCCAGCCCCGGGTGGTGGCCGTGCTGGCGCTGGAGGAGGCCGAGCCCGCCCAGGTGAGGGAGCTGGTTCACCTGCTGGAAAACCCGGAGCGGGACAACCTGGTGGCCATCAACGGCCTGGACGAGATAGTGGTGCTCAAACCCGCCCAGCTCAGCGACGGCGTCTGGCAGTCGGCGCAGGAGCGCAGCCGGATCCGGCAGCTGCTCTCCCGTATTCCCCATTTCAAGGTTCGCATCGGGGTGGGTGATTACTTCGCCGGCATCCCCGGGCTGGCGCTCTCCTACCAGACGGCGCGAGACACCTTGCGCCGTGGCATGCGCCAGTCGCCCCGCAAGCAGGTCTATTTCTTCGAGGATTACCGGCTCTCAGTGCTGCTCGGCACCCTGGCGGACTCTTGGCAGGCGGATCAGCTGCGGGCTCCGCTGCAAAAGCTGGCGCAGGAGGACACAAAGGGAACGCTGCAAAAGACGCTGCGCCAATATTTCTTGCAGGATTGTGATCTGCATCCCTGTGCCGAAGCCCTGTTCATTCACCCCAACACCCTGCGTTATCGACTGACCCGGATAGAGCAGATAACCGGTTTGAATTTCAATAAGTTAGATGACAAATTTCTGCTCTATCTCGGGCTCAGTCTCGATAGCTGATTTGTCTTTTCCAACAAAAATACAAGGCCGGTAAATGCTTTTTTTGGTTTTATGGCCAAAGCATTCCAGGCGGGGATCCCCATAATGGCGCCACTCATTACAACAATAAGGTGCCCGTCATGATCCCAGTCTCCGCGCTCGGCGCGCTCGCCGCGCTTTCCATCGCCATCTTCCTCATCCTGAAGAAGGTGCCGCCCGCTTACGGCATGATTGTCGGTGCCCTGGCCGGTGGCCTGATCGGTGGCGCCGACCTGACCCAGACCGTCGCCCTGATGATCGGCGGCGCCCAGGGGATCACCACGGCAGTGATGCGGATCCTGGCGGCGGGTGTGCTGGCCGGGGTGCTCATCGAATCGGGCGCCGCCACCACCATCGCCGAGACCATCGTCAAGAAACTCGGCGAAACCCGCGCCCTGCTGGCCCTGGCGCTGGCCACCCTGATCCTGACCGCGGTCGGCGTCTTCGTGGACGTGGCCGTCATCACGGTCGCCCCCATTGCGCTGGCCATCGCCCGCCGTGCCGATCTCTCCAAGGCGGCCATCCTGCTGGCGATGATAGGCGGTGGCAAGGCGGGCAACGTCATGTCTCCCAACCCCAACGCCATCGCGGCAGCCGATGCCTTCCACCTGCCTCTCACCTCGGTGATGGCGGCGGGCATCATTCCCGGCCTGTTCGGTCTGGTGATGGCCTACTGGCTCGCCAAGCGCCTCAACAACCGGGGCAGCAAGGTGGCCGCCGACGAGGTGGTGAGCGTTGACGGTGCCAAGTTGCCCGGCTTTGCCGCCGCCATCAGTGCGCCCCTGGTCGCCATCCTGCTGCTGGCCCTGCGTCCCATCGCCGGCATCGTGGTGGACCCGCTCATTGCGCTGCCTCTCGGCGGCCTGGTCGGTGCCCTGATGATGGGCAAGTTCACCAAGGTGAACCAGTTTGCCGTCTCGGGCCTGGCCCGCATGGCGCCGGTGGCCATCATGCTGCTGGGGACGGGTACCCTGGCGGGCATCATCGCCAACTCCGGCCTGAAAGATGTGCTCATCAGTGGCCTGACCGCTTCCGGTCTGCCCTCCTATCTGCTGGCCCCCATCTCCGGTGCCCTGATGTCGCTGGCGACCGCCTCGACCACGGCCGGGACTGTGGTGGCCTCCAACGTGTTCAGCGCCACTCTGATTGAACTGGGGATCAGCAGCCTGGCAGGGGCCGCCATGATCCACGCCGGCGCCACCGTGTTTGACCACATGCCCCACGGCTCCTTCTTCCATGCCACCGGCGGCAGCGTCCACATGGGCGTCGGCGAGCGACTCAAGCTCATCCCCTACGAAACCGCGGTCGGTCTGACCATCGCCGTTGTCTCCACCCTGATGTTTGGCGTGTTTGGCCTCGCCTAAGGAACTGATATGAAAATTGTGATCGCCCCCGATTCATTCAAGGAGAGCCTGAGCGCCATGGCGGTGGCCGATGCCATCGAGGCCGGTTTCAAGCAGGTGCTGCCGGATGCCACCTACGTCAAGCTGCCCATGGCCGATGGCGGCGAGGGGACGGTGCAGTCTCTGGTGGATGCCACCGGTGGTCGCATCCTGCCGGTCGAGGTGACCGCCCCCCTCGGTAACAGGGTGCAGGGCTTCGTGGGCCTGCTGGGGGATGGCAAGCGGGCCGTCATCGAGATGGCGGCGGCCTCCGGCCTTCATCTGGTGGCGCCCGAGTTGCGCAATCCGCGGCTCACCTCCAGTGTCGGCACCGGGGAGCTGATCCTGGCCGCACTGGAGATGGGGGTGGACCACCTCATCCTCGGCATCGGCGGCAGCGCCACCAATGACGGCGGTGCCGGCATGATCCAGGCACTCGGCGGCAAGCTCCTGAAAGCAGATGGTACCTCCATTGCGCCGGGCGGTGCCGGTCTGGCCGAGCTGGCCACCATCGACCTGAGCGGGCTGGATCCCCGTCTGACCGGACTCACCATCGAGGTGGCCTGCGACGTGGACAATCCGCTGTGCGGCCCCAAAGGGGCGTCCGCCGTGTTCGGTCCGCAGAAGGGGGCAACTCCCGAGATGGTGGCCGAACTGGATGCCAATCTGGCCCGTTACGCGGACTGCATCGAGCAGGCGCTTGGCAAGCAGGTGAAGGAGATCCCGGGAACGGGGGCCGCAGGCGGCATGGGGGCAGCCCTGGTGGGGCTGCTCGGCGCCGAGCTCAAACCCGGCATCCGGATCGTCATCGAGGCGCTGAACCTGGCTGAGGCGGTGGCCGATGCGGATCTGGTCATCACCGGCGAGGGCCGCATCGACAGCCAGACCATCCATGGCAAGACGCCCATCGGGGTGGCTCGCTGTGCCAAGCAGTTCGGCAAGCCGGTGATCGGCATCGCCGGATGCCTCACCGATGACTGCGGCGTGGTGCACGAGCATGGGCTGGATGCGGTGTTCGCCGTGGTCAATCGGGCCATGTCCCTGCCGGAGGCGCTGGCCACCGCCACCACCAACCTGCAGCTCACGGCCCGCAACGTGGCGGCTCTCTACCTGCTGCGCAAATGACCCTCTCTCCTGGCCGATGCGGTGCATCGGCCTGACCCTGCCCCGTGCAGCAGAGTGAGCGGCCCGGCGTGGCACCTCTGACGCACTTGCCGATCCTTGGGTCGGCTTTTTTATTATCCTGCTGTCTTTCATATGGTTTTTGTATTCTGAGAAGGGGCTTTGCGGCATAGTGATCTCCCGACAGTGAGGGAGCCACGAGAAACAAGGCCCGCCTGAGGGAGGGCTTCCCATTCCGGGGGGCAATATGCGAGGAGCGAGCCATGATCCTGCTGACCCTGGGGGTGGTGTTGTTCACCCTGACTCATCTTTACCCCTGTTTCGCGGCACAGCACCGCGCCCGTCTGCGGGAGCGGCTGGGGGAGAACCGCTACAAGGGGCTCTTCTCGCTGCTGGTGTTCGTCGCCATCGGCTGCATCCTCGCAGGCTGGCGCAGTGCCAGCCCCATGCCCCTCTATTTTCTGCCTGTCTGGGGGCCCACCCTGGTGATGGGGATCATGCCGATCGCCCTTGTCCTGCTGTGTGCGGGGCAGGGGGCGAACCATTTCCGCCGTTGGCTGGTGCACCCCCAGCTGCTCGGGGTGCTGCTCTGGTCGGGGGCCCATCTGGCGGTGAACAGCGAGGCGCGTTCCCTGGTGCTGTTTGGCGGGCTCGGTCTCTGGGCTCTCATCAGCATCGTCTGGATTTCGATGCGGGAGTGGGGCCGTCACCCCCGTGCCGCCGCCACCTGGCAGGGGACGGGGATCAGTCTGGGGGCGGGGCTGGCCCTCACGGCTCTGCTTATCTTCTGGGGACACGGCTGGCTGACCGGGATCCCCCTGCACTGATCCCTGAACCAGATTCCGGGGTCTTGCGTATGATGTACAAAATAATGGGAGTCACGTCGATGAAATGGTTCACCCTGCTGCTGATGCTCGGTTCGGGGGCGGTCTCTGCCGCCTGCCCCGATTACTTCAACGTGGAGATGCGGGAGCTCAACAGCACCCAGCGCCACAACCTCTGCCAGTTGACCGAGGGCAAGGTGGTGCTGGTGGTCAACACCGCCTCCTACTGCGGTTACAGCGGTCAGTTCCGGGATCTGGAAGCCCTCTATCAGGGCTACAAGGAGAAGGGGCTGATGGTGCTGGGCTTCCCTTCCAACGATTTCTGGCAGGAGGCGGGCAACGAGAACAAGACCGCCGAGGTGTGCCGCCGGGACTACGGGGTGACCTTCCCCATGTTCAACCGGGTGGCGGTGCGGGGTTCGGATGCGGTGCCGCTGTTCAAGGGGCTGGCCGCGGCTGCCGACGGTGATGCGCCCAACTGGAACTTCCACAAGTACCTGGTCGGGCGGGACGGCAAGCTGATTGCGAGCTATGGCGCCAACCAGAATCCGTCGGATGATCCTCTCAAACAGCAGATCATCGATGCCCTGGGGCACTGACCCTACCCCATGGCGGGCCACTCTGGAATAATGCGGCCCCGCCATCCACTCCGGTGACACCGTGCTGCAACGTCTTCCCCAAATGGTGATCTTCGATGCCCTGGTTCGTGAACAGGGCATCTCGGCGGCTGCGCGCCGCCTCGGGGTCTCCAAATCCCACATCAGCAAGCAGCTCGCCCTGCTGGAAACCGCGCTCGGCGCCCAGCTGGTACAGCGCACTACCCGCCGTTTCGGGCTCACCGAACTGGGTCAGGAGTATGCCCGCCACTGCCGCGCTCTGGTGGCGGTGGCACTGGAGGCGGAATCCATGGTGGCGGAGCGCCGTGGCAAGGTGAGCGGCGTGCTCCATCTGGGGGTGGGTCAATCCTTCGGGCGGTTGCACGTGATCCCGCGCCTCAAGGCGTTTCAGGCACGTTATCCGGATCTGGAGCTGGAGGTGTCCCTGTTCGATCACCGCACCAATCTGGTGGATGAGGGGCTGGATCTCTGGATCACCACCTACGAGGACAAACCCGAGTCTCTGGTAGGGCAGCGACTGGCAGACATCGGCTTCGTGCTGGTGGCCTCGCCGGATTATCTGCTGAGTCACGGCACGCCACTGCACCCCAGGGATCTGGCCCATCACAATTGCATCACCTACCAGAGCCGGGAGCGGCGCTACCACGAGTGGTCATTTCGCCAGGGCAAGGAGCGCCAGACGGTGCAGGTGGCGGGCAACTACCGGGTGGATCTGGCGGAAGCGGTGCGGGACGCCGCCCTGGCCGGGCTCGGCATCGCCTACGTGGCCAACTACCTGCTGGACAAGGAGCTGCAATCTGGTCAGCTCATCCCTCTGCTGCCCCAGTGGCAACCGAACCAGAAGATGGCGGTGCACGCCGTCTATGCCAGGCGAGAGCATCTGGATCCCAAGATCCGCCTCTTCATCGACTTCCTCAAGGAGAGCTTCGGACCCGGGCCCTACTGGGCGCAGCGACTCGCACCCTGGCTCGGGGGGAAATTGTCCGGCACCGAGGAATAATCGTTTCCATACAAGGACACTGGCGTGAGTGCGGTTTCAAAGTTGTGTCAAATCAGTCAGTTGGCGCAACCGATATCGTGCAAACGTTTTTGCTAACAGGGTTGTAACCCGGCAGGGTTGCGGCGGTGAGGGGAGGGGAGCAGAATCCGCGCCCATCTTCAGCCTCACTGGATGGAATCCCCATGATTGCCCTGCTTGGTATCCTGAGCATCCTGGCCCTGGCCGCACTCTGCTCTGATAATCGTCGTCGTATCCCGTTGCGAACAGTGGGCTTTGCCCTCTGCCTGCAAGTGCTCTTCGCCGCCCTGGTGCTCTGGCTGCCCGCCGGTCAGCAGGTATTGAACGGTGTCAGCGAGAGCGTCAGCAGCGTCATCGGCTACGGCCAGGAGGGGATTGCCTTCCTGTTCGGGGATCTGGCCAAGTTCAAGCTGGGCTTCATCTTCGCCTTCAACGTGCTGCCGGTGATCATCTTCTTCTCCGCGCTGATCGCCATCCTCTATCACATCGGCCTGATGCCCAAAGTGATCGCCCTGCTCGGCGGCGGCCTGCAGAAATTGCTGGGCACCGGCCGCGCCGAGAGCCTCTCTGCCACCGCCAACATCTTCGTCGGCATGGTGGAAGCGCCGCTGGTGGTCAAACCCTATCTCTCCAGGATGTCCGATTCCCAGTTCTTTGCGGTGATGAGCTGCGGGCTGGCCTCGGTAGCTGGCGGCACCCTGGTGGGCTACGCCAGCATCGGGGTCGAGCTGAAATACCTGATTGCGGCGGCCTTCATGTCCGCCCCTGCCGGGCTTGCCATGGCCAAGATCCTGGTGCCGCCCGCCGCGCAAGAGGAAGATCACCACGAAGACGTGGAGATCCCCCGCGCCACCAACGTCATTGAAGCGGCCGCCGATGGCGCCATGGCGGGTCTCAACATCGCCGTCGCCGTGGGGGCGACCCTGCTGGCCTTCGTCGGCGTGATCGCCCTGCTCAACGGCCTGCTGGGCTGGGCCGGCGACCTGGTGGGGCTGGAGCTGAGCTTCCAGATCATCCTGGGCTGGCTGTTTGCCCCCGTCTCCTGGCTCATCGGCGTACCCTGGGATCAGGCCCAGGCGGCCGGTGCCCTGATCGGCACCAAGATCGTCATCAACGAGTTCGTCGCCTTCATCGCCCTGGTGCAGGATCAGACCCTGAACGAGTCGAGCAAGGCCATCGTCACCTTCGCCCTGTGCGGTTTCGCCAATATCTCTTCCATGGCGATCCTCATCGGCGGCCTGGGGGCCATGGTGCCGGAGCGCAAGTCCTTCATCGCCCGCTACGGCATGCGCGCCATCCTGGCGGGGGTGTTGGCAAACCTGATGAGCGCCTCCCTGGCAGGCTTGTTCCTCGCCCTCTGATAGACCCTGGAAGTCAGCACCTTCCGGTCATTGCCCGCTTCGGCGGGCTTTTTTGCACCCGCTTGCAGGCAAAAAAAAGCGCCTCTGGGGAGGCGCGGGGAAAAGACAGATTGGAAGCGTCACATGGGTGCCACCTGAATGAGGGATGAGCCGTCCCATCCAAGTGTGAAGCCATGATGCCTGATGCTCTCTGAAGCGCTTCTGAGGCGATTCTTCATACTGTGTTCATTTTCAAAATGCTGCCGTAATGTGGTTTTTAAATAATTGATGCTGAAATAAAATAAATAATCAGTGATTTATTTTGTTATGCGGCTCAAAGGAAAGGTGAATCGGGGCGGTGGGCATGCTCCTGCCATGGGGCGGATCCGTCGGAATATTATCCCGATGTCTGCTCAACGAATCACGCAACCATGCTGCCAGATGGCAAGCAACCAGCATGTGATGGGGGGGTTGCCCGTCATGGGCAGTGCAACGCCGCCTGCGGTCTGCTGTTGGGACCAGCAACTCGTATGTGATGAAGATGCCGCTCGTCAGAGGATCCGCGCGAGTGGCCTGCGGTCTGTGGTGCCTGCACCCGCAACCCGCATTTGACAGGAGGCGCACCCTTTCATGGGGTCAGCGCGAAGTGGTCTGCGGTCTCCTGCTCCAGTGCCAGCAACCAGCGCTTGATGGGGATGCCTCCCCCGTAGCCGGTCAGTTCACCGCTGCGCCCTATGACCCTGTGGCAGGGCACTATGATGCTGAGGGGATTGCGGCCGTTGGCGGCGCCCACCGCCCGCACGGCCCTGGGGTTGCCGATGGCCTCTGCAATCTGGAGGTAGCTGACGGTCTCGCCGTAGGGGATGTCGCACAACGCCTGCCACACGGCCTGCTGGAATGGTGTGCCCGTGGCGGCCAGGGGGAGATCGAAGCGCCGCAGGCGGCCGGCAAAGTAGGCGGAAAACTGCTCGACGAAGGGGGCCAGGGCGGCATCATCCCGCTGCCACTCCGGTTGCGGCAGGACGGGGCGCTCCCCTTGCATGAATTCCACGTGGCGCAGCCCGGCCCCATCGATGGCGATGAGCAGGGGCCCCTTGGCGCATTCACAAAAGCTGTACTGCATTCTCTTGTCCTCGGGCATGTGGCAGGTCACTCCAGTACGGGCTTGCCGCGGGTGGATTTGATCTCTCCCTTGCGTTTCTTGGCATCGACCCGCTTGCGTTGGGAGCTGCGGGTCGGCTTGGTGGCGTGGCGGGCCTTGGGGCGCCACGCGGCTTTTTTCAGCAGCTCGGTCAGGCGGCTCATGGCCTCCTTGCGATTCATGTCCTGGCTGCGATGGGTCTCGACCCTGATCTGGATGAAGCCGTCGTGAACCCGGCTGTCGCTGAGCCGCTCCAGTCCCTCCTTGTAGAGCGGCGGCAGGCTGGGGGAGTCGCGATAATCGAAGCGCAGCCAGACGGCGGAGTCGGTCTTGTTGACGTGCTGGCCGCCATTGCCCTGGGCCCGCATGGTCTGGAATTGCAGTTCATGCCAGGGGATGATCACGCTGTTGGAGATGACTAACATGGGGTGATGCTCTCATTTGGTGCATCAAGGGAGTCTGGTGCAGCTTGGTGCCTCATTATGGGGCGAGATGCGCTTCCTTGGTGATCCTGAGCCTTTCTGGCTCAGAGTGTCATATCTATCTATATGAAAATAAACGATAAAAATACTTGGCACAAGAATTGATGACCCATTCGTGACATACCATGGATTGGGAGCAACCAGATGAAGCTGATTACTGCGATTATCAAACCTTTCAAGTTGGACGACGTGCGCGAGGCCATCGCCAACCTGGGGGTGGAAGGCCTGACCGTCTCCGAAGTGAAGGGTTTTGGTCGCCAGAAGGGGCACACCGAATTATACCGGGGGGCCGAGTACCAGGTCGACTTTCTGCCGAAGGTAAAGCTGGAGATCGCCACCGCAGACGAGAACGTCGAAGGGGTGATCGAGGCCATCTGCAAGGCTGCCTATACCGGCAAAATCGGTGACGGCAAGATTTTCGTCTATGACCTGCTGCAAGCGGTGCGTATTCGTACTGGTGAGAGCGACGACGAGGCGCTCTGAGTACGCTCCTTTGCCCGGCCGGGTCGGGCAAAGGTCCGGGCAGGTTCTGCCGACAGTGTGAAGGGGTGGTCGTCGAAAGACCGGATGGGATTCCATCCGGTCTTTTTGTTTGGCCGCTGATTAAATAGATCGTTCCAACCCAGCAAACAGCCTTGATCCTCTCCTCCCGATTCATGCAGAATGCAAACGAAAATGGTTATCACTCTTTACGCAGACAAGGAACGGATGATGAAAATGAAGATGTTGGCACTGGCTTTCTCCACGCTTGTCGCCCAGTCGGCGTTCGCCGCCCAGGAGGTAAACGTCTATTCGAACCGTCAGGATGAGCTGATCAAGCCCATCATCCAGCAGTTCGAGAAGGAGACCGGGATCAAGGTCAATGTGGTGTTTGCCAAAGAGGGGCTGAACGAGCGTCTGGAACGGGAAGGCAAGCTCTCTCCGGCCGATCTGATGCTGACCGTGGACATCAGCCGTCTGACCGAGCTGGTGGACAAGGACCTGGTGCAGCCGGTGGACAGCAAGACGCTGCAGGAGAACATCCCCGCCATCTATCGCGATCCGGACAACCGCTGGTTCGCCTTGACCACCCGGGTGCGTGCCATCTACTCCAGCAAGGAGCGTCTTGGCAAGCTCGACACCATCCGCTACGAAGATCTGGTCAAGCCTGAATTCAAAGGAAAAATTTGTACCCGTAGCGGCAAGCACGAGTACAATGTGGCGCTGGTTTCGTCCATGATTGCCCATCACGGCATGGCGGACACCAAGACCTGGCTGGAAGGGGTCAAGGCCAACCTGGCGCGCAAGCCCCAGGGCAACGACCGTGATCAGGTCAAGGCGATCAAGGACGGCATCTGTGATGTCTCCCTGGGCAACAGCTACTACCTGGGTGCCATGTTGAAGGACCCGGCGCAGAAGTCCTGGGCCGACGCGGTGGAAATCAACTTCCCGAACCAGGGTGATCGCGGTGCCCACGTCAACGTGAGCGGCGTGGCCATGACCAAGTATGCCAAGAACAAGGACGCAGCACAGAAGCTGATGGAGTTCCTCTCCGGGGATACCGCCCAGCACATGTATGCGGATGTGAATGCCGAGTACCCGGTCAAGGCGGGGGTCGAGCCTTCTGCCATGGTCAAGTCTTGGGGCACGTTCAAGTCTGACCCCATGCCGGTCAGCGATTATGCCAAGCACCGCAAGGACGCCTTGCAACTGCTGGATGAAGTGAAATTCGACTTGTAATCAGATGGGGCCAACGGCCCCATCAACTTCTGTGGACTCATGAAACATTTTGGATGGATTGCCGGCAGCTGGGCCACCGCCCTGCTGCTGGGTTTGCCGGTACTCGCCCTGGTCTTCTCCGCCTTCTCGGCTGATGGGGAACTGTTTGCCCACCTCGCCGATACCGTACTGCCCGACTATCTGCGAAACACGTCCGGTCTGGTGCTGGGGGTGGTCTGCCTCAGCCTGCTGTTCGGAGTGCCCACCGCCTGGCTGGTGGCCATGTGCGAGGTGCCGGGGCGCCGCGCCCTGCAATGGGCGCTGATGCTGCCCATGGCGATGCCCTCCTATATCGTGGCCTACGTCTATACCGACCTGCTCGACTACTCGGGCCCGCTGCAGGCGGGGCTGCGTGCCCTGTTTGGCTGGCAGGGACCGACCGACTACTGGTTCCCGGCCATTCGCTCCCTCGGGGGCGCGGCCTGGGTGCTGGCGCTGGTGCTTTTTCCCTATGTCTATCTGCTGGCACGGGCCTCCTTCCTGGAGCAGTCGGTCAGCCTCATTCACTCCAGCCGTCTGCTCGGCTGCACCCCCTGGCAGAGCTTTCGCCGCCTGAGCCTCCCCCTGGCCCGCCCGGCCATCATGGTGGGGGCATCTCTGGTCGCGATGGAAACTCTGGCGGACTTTGCCACCGTCCACTTCTTTGCCATCAACACTCTGACCACCGCCATCTACGACACCTGGCTCGGCTACGGCAGCCTGGCGACCGCCGCCAAGCTCTCCTGTCTGATGCTGCTGGCGGTGGTGCTGCTCATCGCGCTGGAGCGCCGCTCCCGCCAGCGCCAGCAGGTGTTCCAGAAGTCCATGGGCTTCGAGCAGCCCCTGCGTTACCCCCTCGTGGGCCTGAGGGGCGTGCTGGCCGGGCTCTGGTGCTGGGGTCTGGTGCTGGCGGGGTTCGCCCTGCCGTTCGTCATCCTGCTCGATTACGGGGTGCGTTACTTCGCGCTGTCGTGGACGCCCGAATTCGTGCGCTTTGCGGGCAACAGCCTTGCCATCTCGGCCCTGACCGCCCTGCTGGCCATGGCCATTGCCCTGCTGCTCGGCTTCTTCCGTCGCCTCGATGGGGGGACTCTCAGCCTGCTGCCCCTGCGCTTCGCCGCCATGGGCTATGCCATGCCGGGGACCGTGCTGGCCATCGGCGTGCTGGTGCCGCTCACGGCCCTGGATTTTGGCATCAACGATCTGGCCGAGTGGCTCGGGATGCCGGGCCCCGGTCTGCTCCTGACCGGCACCCTCACCGCCATCGTGTTCGGCTATCTGGTGCGCTTCGTGGCCATCGCCATCGGGTCGGTGGAGAGCAGCATGAGCAAGATCTCCCCCAGCCTCGACATGGCTGCCCGCTCTCTGGGGCAGGGGGCGGGCGGCATGCTGCGTCGCATTCACCTGCCGCTGGTACGCCGCGGCCTCTTTGCCGGCGCCATGCTGGTGTTCATCGAATCCATGAAGGAGCTGCCCGCCGCCCTGATGCTGCGGCCGTTCAACTTCGAAACCCTGGCGACCCACGTCTATCAGTTCGTCTCGGACGAGATGCTGGAGCGGGGGGCGCTCGGTGCCATCGTCATCGTGCTGGTGGGGCTGATTCCCCTGCTGTGGATCAACCGTACTCTGGATGGTCCAGGCCATTGAGCGGCCCCGTCCGGCATCACTACGCGAGAGGAAAAGAACCTTGTCCTGCCTGAATATCGAGAAGGTCAGCTGTCACTACAATGGCCGCCCCGTGCTGGAGCAGCTCTCCCTGCAGGTGGCCGACAACGAGATCGTCTGTCTGCTGGGGGCCAGCGGCTGTGGCAAGACCACGCTGCTCAAAGCGGTGGCCGGTCTGCTGCCCCTGGCCCAGGGGGAGATCCGGCTGGGAGAGACCCTGCTCGATGCCCCCGGCGTGAGTGTGCCGCCGGAGGCCCGCCATATCGGCATGATCTTCCAGGATTACGCTCTCTTTCCTCACCTGACGGTGGCCGAGAACGTCGGCTTCGGCCTGACCGGGCAAGATCGCGGCAGCCGCCAGCAGCAGGTGGAAGAGGCGCTGGCGCTGGTCAACCTGCAGGGGTTGGGGGAGCGCTATCCCCACCAGCTCTCCGGCGGCCAGCAGCAGCGGGTGGCCATCGCCCGCGCCCTGGTGTGCAAGCCGCGCCTGATGCTGCTGGACGAGCCCTTCTCCAACATCGACACCCAGGTGCGGATGAAGCTGATCCTCGAGATCCGCGCCCTGCTCAAACAGCAGGGCATTGGTGCCATCTTCGTCAGCCACAGCAAGGAAGAGGCCTTCGCCTTCGCCGACCGGCTGGCTCTGTTTCGCGCCGGTCGCATCGAACAGGTGGGGGAGCCGGAGCAGCTCTATCGCCGCCCCGGGAACCGCTTCGTGGCGGAGTTTCTCGGCGGGGTCAACTATCTGGCGGCCGAGGTGGTGGACAGCCACTGCGTGCAGACCCTCCTTGGAACCATCTGCGGTCAGGAGCCCCATGGCCGCGCGGTGGGGGAGCGGTTGCAGCTCATGCTCAGACCCCAGCAGTTGGCGCTGACGGCGGCGGATGACGGTGAGATCCGGGTGCGTGAGCAACAGTTCCTGGGCCATCACTGCCGGGTACTGGTGGAGTGTGGCGGCCAGCAACTGGAAGCCAGCATCGGTGAGCCCCTGGAAGGGGAGCGCGCGCGGGTGACCGTGGCGCCTCATGCCCTGGTGTTGTTTGACCCCTTGCCATGAGTGCGTGGTATTGTCGTGAAATCAATGAACTGGAAGCGCGCTGGTTTATAATCGCGCCACGCCCATAGCCAACGCACTTGGAGAGAGACATGAAAGCCCAAGCCGGGATCTGCGCAGAGCCGAATCTGCACGCCCTCTATCTGATGTTCAATCGCACCGGTGACGCCGCTGCCCTGACCTCCCGCCTGGCCAGCCTGCCAGCACTCTGGGAGGCGGTGAGCGCCGACTTCCCCGATGCGGCCTTCAGCGGTCTGGTCGCCGTCGGGGCCGACGCCTGGGATGATCTCTATCCTGCCGCCCGGCCGCCCCAGTTCCGCGGTTTCATGGCGCAATCCGCCAACGGTCAGGAGGCCCCCAATACCCCGTTCGATCTCTTCGTACAATTGCGTGCTGATCGGGTGGACGTGCTGCATCATGCCGGTCATCGCGTCATGGCCCTGCTGGCCGGGCTTGTTGAATTGGCCGAGGAAGTCCGCGGTTTTCGCAACCAGGATTGCCGGGATCTGACCGGTTTCGTCGACGGCACCGAGAACCCGCAGGATGAGCACCGCGCCGAGGTGGCGTTGCTGGACGGCGGCGAGTTCGCCGGTGGCTCCTACATCCACGTGCAGCGCTGGGTCCACGCCATGAGCGACTGGGAGAAGCTGGCCCTGAAGGAGCAGGAAGACATCATAGGCCGCACCAAGGTCGACAACATCGAATACGAGTCCGCCGACAAGCCGCTCACCTCCCACATCAAGCGGGTCAACCTCAAGACCCCGAAGGGGGAGTCCATGGAGATCCTGCGCCAGAGCATGCCCTGGGGCACCATGAGCGAGCAGGGGCTCTACTTCATCTCCTGCTGCCGCACGCCGCTGCACTTCAACGCCATGCTGGCCAGTATGTACAAAGGGGAAGGCAGCCACTTCGATCACCTGCTGCGCTTCACCCGGGCGGTGACCGGCGCGGCCTTCTTCGCCCCTTCCGTCGATTTTCTGGTGGCCGAGGGCAAATAAACCCGGCTTGCCGACCGCTCAAAACAAAAAATCCCGGCCAAGGCCGGGATTTTTGTGCGGATCGCCCAAGGCGACCGGATCAGGGCGTCTGCTCGAACAGCTCGAGGGCGGAGAGGTAGAGCTCCTCGATGTCGGTATCGCTGGTCGGGGTGATGAAGATGGTGTCATCACCGGCGATGGTGCCGAGGATCCCTTCGGCCTTGCCGAGGGAGTCAAGCAGGCGGGCGATCAGCTGAGCTGCGCCGGGGCTGGTGTGGATCACCACCAGAGCGCCGTTGTGGTCGACATCCAGCACCAGGTTCTTGAGGGGGCTGGAGGTGGTGGGCACGCCCAGTTCCACCGGCAGACAGTAGACCATCTCCATCTTGGCATTGCGGGTGCGAACGGCGCCGAAGCGGCTCAGCATGCGCGAGACCTTGGACTGGTTGATGTTCTCGAAGCCCATCTCTTGCAGGGCAGTCACTATCTCTGCCTGGGAGCCGAAACGCTCCTCTTTCAGCAAGGCTTTAAAGGCCTTGGCCAGTTTTTCTTGCTTGTCGTTATGTTTCATCTTGGACTCACGAATGAGGGGAGTGACCGCCTGTCACGCTCAGGCGGCAGATACGAACAGCGCTGCTATTTTGCATTCATATGCCTGTTTTGGCAAGGAAGCGGCGCTTGTTCTGCATATTGATTCAAATATAGCTTGCATCAACTTATGCTGGCGCTAGAATCAGGACGAAATTTTGAAAACTTATTCAATTGGGCTGTATGGGTATCGAATTAATCGGCATCGAAAAATCCTGGCACAAGGTGCCGGTACTGCAGCAGGTGAGCTTTCGGACTGCTCCCGGCGAGACCTTGGTATTGCTGGGCCCGAGCGGGGCAGGCAAGAGCTCTCTGCTGCGCATGATGAACTTGCTGGACACGCCGGATGCCGGTGTGTTGCGCATCGCAGACAGTGAATTTTCTTTCCCGTCCAGCCTCTCTACTGCCGAATTCAACCGTCAGGCACAGGCGCTGCGCCGCAAGGTGGGCATGGTGTTCCAGCAGTACAATCTGTGGCCGCACCTCACCGTGATGGAGAATCTGATTGAAGCGCCCGTCAAGGTGCTCGGCATGAGCCGCGACGCGGCCATCGAGAAAGGGGCCTATCTGCTGGCCCAGCTGCAACTGGCCGACAAACGGGACGCCTGGCCCGCACGGCTTTCCGGTGGCCAGCAGCAGCGGGTCGCTATTGCCCGGACCCTGATGATGGATCCTCAGGTGCTGCTGTTTGACGAACCGACGGCTGCCCTGGATCCCGAAATTACCAAAGAGGTGGCGGAGATCATCCGCACCCTGAGCCAGACCGGCATCACCCAGGTGGTGGTGACCCACGAGGTGGAGTTCGCCCGCAAGGTGGCCAGTCAGGTGATCTATCTGGAGAAGGGGCGGATCATCGAATCCGGCACCGCCGCCATCTTCCAGTCCCCGCAAACCAGCCGGTTTGCCGAATTCTTGATGCATTGATATTGAGTCGATAAGGAAGCTGTCATGAAAAAGAGTCTGTTGCTGATCGCCGCCATGGGTCTGCTGAGCACTTCTGTGCTGGCCAAAGAGATCAAGTTCGCCACCGAGGCAACCTATGCGCCGTTCGAATACCTGGATGACAAGAACGAGTTCCAGGGGTTTGACATCGATCTGGCCCGCGCGGTCTGCGAGCAGGCCAAGCTGGAGTGCAGCTTCCACAACCAGGCCTTCGACAGCCTGATCCCCAGCCTCAAGTTCCGTCGCTATGACGCCGTCATCGCCGCCATGGACGTGACCCCGGAGCGGGCTGCCCAGGTCGACTTCTCCGACATCTATTACGAGAACTCCGCGGTGTTCGTCGCCAAGAAAGAGACCTTCAAGGGGCCGGACGATCTGGTGGACAAGACAGTCGGCGTGCAGAACGGCACTTCTCACCAGTCCTATCTGGTGGACAACTGGGTGAGCAAGGGTCTGCTGACCGTGCCCTACGCCAGCTACCAGAGCGCCTTCCTCGACATGATGAATGGCCGCACTGACGGCGTGTTTGCCGATACGGCGGTGGCCGCCGACTGGCTCAAGCAGCACAAGGAATACGCCGTGGTCGGTACCCCGGTGACCGACGCCAAGTACTTCGGTACCGGTTTTGGCATCGCGGTGGCCAAGGGCAACCAGGAACTGCTGACCCAGCTGAACAAGGGGCTGGCCGAGATCAAGGCCAACGGCACCTATCAGAAGATCTATGACAAGTACTTCGCGCAGTAAGCCATGTTGAGCTTGTTGTTGGATGCAGCCTGGATGACCCTCGGGCTGGCCCTGGCATCCCTGGTCGGTGGCATGGTGCTGGCACTGGCATTCAGTGCGGCTGAGTTGAGCAAGCAGCGTGCGTTGGTGTGGCCCGTGGCCACCCTGACCACCTTGATCCGTGGTCTGCCCGAGTTGCTGGTGGTGCTCTTCATCTACTTCGGCTCGACCCAGGTGCTGTTCCTCATCACCGGGGAGTATGTGGAGTTCAGCCCGTTCGCCTGCGGTGTGCTGGCGCTCTCCCTGCTGTTTGCGAGCTACGCCACCCAGACCCTGCGTGCCGCCCTCAATGCGGTGCCCCCTGGGCAGCGGCTGGCGGCGCAGGCGCTCGGCCTGGGCAAGGGGCACACCTTCTTTCGCATCGTGCTGCCCCAGGCCTGGCGTCACGCCCTGCCCGGGCTCGGCAACCAGTGGCTGGTGCTGCTGAAAGACACCGCTCTGGTCTCCCTCATCGGGGTGAACGAGATGATGCGTCAGGCACAGATGGCTTCGGCCAGCACCTATCAACCCTTCACCTGGTACGCCGCTGCCGCCCTCATCTATCTGGCTATTAGTCTGGTGAGTGAATTCGGTTTGAAGCAGGCGTCCCGCTATACCCGCCGTTACGGAGGCTGACCATGCAGGATTACCTGATGACCCTGCTGGGAGGGCTGGCGATCACCCTGCAGCTCACCGCGTTCAGCTTGTTGCTGGGCGTGCTGATGGCGGCCGGCATGACCTGGGTGCTGGAGCGTCGCATTCCGGTGGCGACCCAGCTGGTGCAGCTCTGGGTATTGGTCTTTACCGGTACGCCGCTGCTCATCCAGATCTTCCTCATCTACTACGGGCCTGGCCAGTTTGAATGGCTCAAGGCGGGGCCGCTCTGGCCGCTGCTCAAGCAACCCTGGTTCTGCGCCGTGCTGGCGCTCGGTTTCAATACCGCAGCCTACTCCACCCGGCTGTTCAAAGGGGCGCTCGACGCCATCCCCGCCGGTGAAGTGGAGGCCTGCCGTGCGCTCGGCTTCTCGGCCGGACAGACCCTGTGGATGAAGACCCGCCATGCCGCCCGTCGGCTGGTCCCCGCCTATTCCAACGAGGTGATCCTGGTGCTCAAGGGGAGTTCGCTCGCCAGTACCATCACCATTATGGACATCATGGGGCTGGCCCAGCGTCTCAACGCCCAGACCTATGACACCCTGGCGGTGTTCACCGTGGCCGGAGCGCTCTATCTGACCATGAATGGATTGTTAACAATTGGTTTCCGCTGGTGTGAGCGTCGGGCACTGGCTTTCCAGTCCTGAAGCAGTCACATTTACCTCTTAATGGTGAGGGGAGCACAGGAAATCTGTGTCTTTCCTCCCATTTATCGCATATTCCTCTCCGCTTTCATCGCCGCTTGTTCCCTGGCTCACAGAACCCGTGATTACAACTGTTATCAGATTGTTTTTTAGGAGGGGATCCTTTAAGGTGAGGCGCACAATAAGAATCAGCATTAACCCAACTAGAAACAACCTTAAACCTACGCTTAGACATGGAGTTGATCATGAAAGTTGCCGTTCTGGGTGCCGCCGGTGGCATCGGCCAAGCCCTCGCTCTGCTGTTGAAAAACCGCCTGCCTGCCGGTTCCGAACTGAGCCTGTATGACATTGCCCCGGTCACTCCGGGCGTGGCGGCGGACCTGAGCCATATCCCGACTGACGTGAAAGTAAAAGGTTTCTGCGGTGAAGATCCGAGCCCGGCTCTGGTCGGCGCCGATGTCGTGCTGATCTCTGCCGGCGTGGCGCGCAAGCCCGGCATGGACCGTTCCGACCTGTTCAACATCAACGCAGGTATCGTCAAGAATCTGGTGGAAAAGTGTGCTGCTTCCTGCCCGAAAGCACTGATCGGCATCATCACCAACCCGGTCAACACCACGGTCGCCATCGCCGCCGAAGTGCTGAAGAAAGCCGGTGTCTATGACAAGCGTCGCCTGTTCGGCGTGACCACCCTGGATGTGATCCGTGGCGAGACCTTCGTGGCCGAAGCCAAGGGCCTGAACGTTGACAAGGTACGTGTCAACGTCATCGGCGGCCACAGTGGCGTGACCATTCTGCCGCTGCTCTCCCAGGTTGAAGGCGCCAGCTTCACCGCTGAGGAAGTGGCTGCCATGACCAAGCGCATTCAGAATGCCGGTACCGAAGTGGTGGAAGCCAAGGCCGGTGGCGGTTCCGCCACTCTCTCCATGGGTCAGGCAGCCTGCCGTTTCGGTCTGTCGCTCATCAAGGGTCTGCAAGGGGAAGCCAACGTCATCGAGTGTGCCTATGTGGAAGGCAACGGTGAGCACGCCACCTTCTTCGCGCAGCCGGTGCTGCTCGGCAAGAACGGTGTCGAAACCGTGCTGGACTACGGCAAGCTGAGCGCCTTCGAGCAGGAAGCGATGGACAGCATGCTGGCCACCCTGAAGGCCGACATCCAGCTGGGCGTCGACTTCGTCAAGTAAGTCGCTACGTCGACCGCAAGGGGAGCCCAGGCTCCCCTTTGTCATTTTCGGGGCTGGGTGTGGCGGGCTAAGGAGATGGCCCTGGCTGCCGATAACAGAAGGCAGCAGGAGATCCCTATGATAAAACCAAGAACCCTCATCGCCATTATCGGTGTGTGCAGCTTACCCTTGCAGGGGGCGGAGCCCACCTCGGCCGCCGCGCCCACCCAGGCGGTGGCGGCTGCAGCCGCGCCGCCATCTGCGGCGTCTGCACCCTTGTCACCGGCCTCATCATCGGCCCAGCCAGCCCTGACGCCAGCCTCTTCTGTCGCCACGTCATCCCTCCCTGTGTCAGCAGCTCCAGCCCAGGTGCCATCCGCACCTGTACCGTCCGCACCGGCAGCTGCGCCGCTGCCCAGGGCGACGACGCAGGCATCCGCTGCTGCGGGAGAGTTGCAGGCCGTGCCGCTCTATCGCCAGGACGAACTGCTCAACTGGATAGAGCAGGGGCGCCATCTGGCCCGGGTGAAGCAGGACAGGTGCCAGCTCACCCAGGATATCGAGGCGCGGGCCTCGGTGATGAAGATCCCTGCCTATCAGTTCCTCTGGGGGGACATGCTGGCGTGGGGGGTTTGCACCAAGCCGGACGCCCAGATCGGAGTGCAGTACATGTGGGAGGCCGCCAACCAGGGGCTGGCGCCGGCGCTGGAACAGCTTGGCCGCTATTACTGGAAGGGGATCCTGGTTCAGAAGGATCTGGTGAGGGCCGAGACCCTGATGCGGGAAGCCGCGAGCCTCGGCTTCTTGCGGGCACAGATGGAGTGGGTGGAGATGTTGCTGCAGGGCATGGGGAGTCCCCTGGATTACGAGGAGGCGTATCACTGGCTGCACGGCGCCGTCATCGGTGACAAGGCCATGCACCAGAAGGCGGCGAGCCTGCTCAGCCGGCTCGGCAACCGGATGCCCGCCAATGCCATCGCCCGTGCCAAGGCGATGCACTGAGTCCTGATAGTCCGCTTTGATATGACAAGGCCCACGAAGCTGTGCTTGTGGGCCTTGTGCATTTTCCCGGTCAGGGGAGGGATCAGAGGCCCTGATGGGGGCCGAAGACCTCGTAGTGCATCCGCTCGGCAGGCACGCCCACATGCTCCAGCTGAGCTTTGACTGCCTTCATGAACGGGACAGGGCCGCAGAAATAGTAGTGGGCGTCGGCCGGAATGAGGTCGGTGACCTGCTCCAGTGCCAGAGTGCCGCTGAAGTCGTAATCCTCTCCTTTGACATCCTGCTCCCCCGGCTCCCGATACCAGATCCGGCTCTCCAGTTTCCCGTGTTGCCTGCTCTTTGCCCGGATCTCGTCCCTGAACGCGTGGTGGGCGCCATGTTCGCAGGCGTGAAGCCAGCGAATATCCATATCCGGGCCATCGGCCAGCAAGTGGTTGAGCATGCTCAGCATGGGGGTGAGGCCGACCCCGGCGGAGATCAGCACCACAGGCGTGTCTGGCTCCTCTTGCAGGAAGAAGTCGCCGGCCGGCGGCATGATGTCGACCGTGTCACCGATGTGAAGATGATCATGCAACAGGTTGGAGGCCTGACCCCTGGGTTCGCGCTTGACGCTGATGCGGTAGTCGCGGCCATTGGGGGTGTCCGAGAGGGAGTACTGGCGGATCTCCTGATGCTCGAGGGCGGGATGAACCAGCTTGATACTGAGATATTGCCCCGGTTTGAAACGCAACACGGGGTTGCCATCGAGGGGGGCCAGGACGAAAGAGGTGATGAGTTCACTCTCCTGACGCTTCTCCTTGATGATGAAAGGGCGGGTTCCCTGC
Source organism: Aeromonas sp. PS2Canimalfood6 (assembly GCF_048276795.1). Lineage (NCBI taxonomy): Bacteria > Pseudomonadati > Pseudomonadota > Gammaproteobacteria > Aeromonadales > Aeromonadaceae > Aeromonas > Aeromonas sp. PS2Canimalfood6. Next base: position 29,924 of record NZ_JBLUXC010000003.1, on the reverse strand, counting down.
CAACCACCGTCCTGGCTTGCCTTCTCCCGATAGAGCTCGCTCTCCCGACCGATAAAGATGTCGGCCAGCACACCGTAAGCCTTGCCCCAGGCGGTAAGTACCTCCTCCGTGACAGCGTTGCCACCCATTTCTTTGAGCGTGGCCAAGAGATGACTACCCACAATGTGATATTGTTCCGGCTGGATCAGGAAACCCGTATGTTTGTGGGCGATGCGTTCAACGGCTCCGGCCAAGGCCCCCAGATTGTCGATGTTCCTGGCATAGGCCGCCACCGCACTGAACAGTGCCAAGGGCTGTCCCCCGCTACGCTGGTGAGCCAGGTTGAAAACATCCTTCAACTCGGGATTGTGGCTGAACATGCGCTGATAAAAGTGCCGTGTGAGGTCAGGGCCCGCCGATTCGAGCAAAGGAATGGTGCTCTTGATGACGGCGATGGTGGCTTGGTCTAACATAGGAGGTCCTTTCTAATTGAACATCTGGAATGTCACTTATTAAGTTGCATCCTAAATGTTTAATTGATCTGGATCAATCATCAATTCTTCGCGCTAGGCGCTACAGGCACTATGAGACTAACGAGCTATACCGATTTTGGATTGAGAGCCCTGCTCTATCTGGCCACCCTGCCGGAGGGGGAACTGTCGAGCGTGGCCAAGGTATCCGCCTTGTACGACGTATCCCGCAACCACATGGTGAAGGTGGTGAACCAGTTGGTAAAACTGGGCTATCTGCAGTCACAACGCGGCAAGAATGGTGGCATCCGCATGGCGCGCTCCCCCGACGAGATCAATATCGGGCAAGTGATCCGGGCGTTGGAAGGCAATCTGGACGGGATCGACTGCAGCTCCCCGGTCTGCCATATCGTCTCCGTCTGTCTGCTCAAGAGTGCCTTGAAGGAGGCGATGAACGCCTTCCTCGCGGTGATGGATGGTTATACGCTGCAGGATTTGCTGGCAAACCGTGACGAGTTGCAGCAGGTGTTCGGTGAGCTCATCCCCACTCTGGTGCTGGAGCCGGATGACGAGAGCGAGTGAAACAAAAAGGCTGCCATTGGCAGCCTTTTTTCAATCCTCGTACCCTGAATCGTCCCGGTACAGGTGCGGCATGATCCTCGCCATCTTCACCATGTTGTTCTCCACTTCGAGAATCTCGATAGGGTAGCCCGCCAGCCTGACACTGATGTTGGGTTGGGGGATCTCCTCAAGGTACTCCAGGATTGCGCCATTGAGGGTCCGTGGGCCGTCCATGGGCAGGTGCCAGTCCATCTCCTTGTTCAGCTCGCGGATGCTGGCGGAGCCTTCGACCAGGAAGGAGCCGTCCGGCTGGGGATGGATCTCGTCACTCGGGGTCGGTGTCATGGAGGTGGTGAAGTCACCGACAATCTCTTCCAGGATGTCGTCCAGGGTGATCAGCCCCTGAATATCGCCATATTCGTCGACGATAAGGCCAATTCGCTCCTTGTTGCGCTGGAACTTGGCCAACTGCACGTTGAGGGGGGTCCCCTGGGGGATGAAATAGATGGGGTCGACTTCCCGCAGCAGGCTGGACTTGCTGAACTGATCCCGGGCGACCAGTCTCAGGGCATCCCGTGAGTGCAGGAAGCCGACGACGTCATCGATGTTGTCGCGATAGAGCAGGATCTTGGTGTGGGCGCAGTGGGCCAGCTGGCGCAGTATGATCTTCCAGTCGTCATTGATGTCGATGGCGGAGATCTCGCTGCGCGGGACCATGATGTTCTCCACCGTCATCTTGTCGAGATCCAGGATGCTTATCAGCATCTCCTGGTGGTGCTTGGGAATGAGATTGCCCGCCTCGTTGACGATGGTGCGCAGCTCTTCGGAATTGAGGGAATCATCCTTGTTGTGCTCGAGACGCAAGAGTTTCAGCAGCAGGTTCGTGATGCTGTTGATGAGCCAGACAAGGGGGGCGAACGGCACCATCAGCCCCTTGAGGATCCAGGAGGCAGGGTAGGCTATCCGCTCGGGGAACATGGCCGCCAGTGTCTTGGGGGTGACTTCCCCGAATACCAGCACCACCAGGGTCAGCCCGAAGGTGGCAATGGCGACGCCGAGATCCCCGAACAGCCGGATGCAGACGATGGTCGCGATGGCGGAGGCCAGGATGTTGACCAGATTGTTGCCGATGAGAATGAGGCCAAGCAGGCGGTCCGGCCTGGCCAGCAGCTTCTCGACCCGGCGGGCAGCCTTGTGCTTGGTCTGGGCCAGATGCCGCAGCTTGTAGCGGTTGAGCGACATTAGACCGGTTTCGGAACTGGAGAAGAAGGCTGACAAAAGGATCAAGATAACGAGAACAATCAGCAATGTACTCGTTGAGATACTGTCCAAGAAGGGCTCCTGTAAGGATGGTTGGGGAATGTTCGTGTGTCAGCTAAGCAGCACTTCCTTGACGAAACGGCTGCCAAAATAGGCCAGTGTCAGGATGAAGCTGCCGATGAGGCTCAGCATGATGACCTTGCGGCCGCGCCAGCCACGGGTATGGTGACCCCAGAGCAGCAGAGCGTAGACGCACCAGGCCAGGATAGAGAGGATGGCCTTGTGGGACTTGCCCTGGGCAAACATGTCTTCCAGGAAGAACAGGCCGGATGCGATGGAGAGGGTCAGCAGCAGCAGACCTGCGGAAATGAGCTGAAACAGGCGCTTCTCCACCGTCATCAGGGGTGGCATGGCTGGCAGGTGGCTGATCTTTCTGGATTTCAGTTGTCTGTCCAGGCAGGCAAGCTGGAGGGCAAACAAGCAGGCGATCATCAGTACCGAATAGGCCATCAGCGCGAGGCCTATGTGCAGCAGCAACTGGGGGTGCGCTTCCAGATGGGTGATGTAGCGCCCGGGAATGAGCGCGCCGGCCGCCAGCAGCAGGGCTGAAAAACTGTAGACGACGGGCAGCAGGATCCAGCCGTTGAAGCGTCGGGTGACGCAGGTCATGAAGCAACTGATGATAAGGCTGACCAGGGACGCCACGTTCAACATGCTGAGATTCTGGCCGGAATGGGTGGCCAGCACTTCGCTGCCCACCGCCATGCCATGGGCGGTCAGGGCCAGGCCGACACAGGCGAACAGCGACACTTGCCCGACGGGCTTGGCGCTGAGCAGCAGGTGCAGTGAGGCGATGATGGCCAGCAGGTAAAACGCCAGGGCCAGAACAGAGATCACGATCATAACCAGGTCGTTGTCAAACAAGCTTTATGGATAAGAGGGGCAGTATACCTTGCACAAGATATGCTCGCCAGTTGTGCCAGAGGCTAACTGCCCACATATAAGTAGGCGTTGATGGTCACCGTGCGGCGAATAATCGTCCTCCGGCGTTGACTGGGGTATACTGCCCTCCATTTGTTGACCTGCCCGTTCGATGGCAGGCCGCCGCGGCAAGCGGCGAGTAATCGTCCCTAGAGTGCTGACCGGGGTATAATGCCCCCAGTGTCACGCCAAGAACCGGAAAGCGTCATGTTTGAGAATTTGACTGAACGACTCTCGCGCACCCTGCGCAATGTCAGCGGCCGCGGCCGCCTGACCGAAGAGAACATCAAGGATACCCTGCGCGAAGTCCGCATGGCGTTGCTCGAGGCGGACGTCGCCCTGCCGGTGGTGCGCGATTTCGTGGCGCGCGTCAAGGAACGTGCCGTGGGCCAGGAAGTGGCCAAGTCCCTGAGCCCGGGCCAGGCCTTCATCAAGATCGTCCATGGCGAACTGGTCACCGTGATGGGGGAGGCCAACGAACAGCTCAACCTGGCTGCCCAGCCGCCGGCCATCATCCTGATGGCAGGTCTTCAGGGGGCCGGTAAGACCACTACGGTCGGCAAATTGGCCAAACTGCTCAAGGAGCGCAGCAAGAAGAAGGTGCTGGTGGTCAGTGCGGACGTCTACCGTCCGGCGGCGATCAAGCAGCTTGAGACCCTTGCGGGCGACATCGGTGTCGACTTCTTCCCGAGTGATGCCAGCCAGAAACCGATCGCCATTGCCACTGCCGCCATCGATCAGGCGCGCAAGAAGTTCTATGACGTGGTGATCGTCGATACTGCCGGTCGTCTGCACGTCGATGGCGAAATGATGGCGGAGATCCAGGATCTGCACGCCACCATCAAGCCGGTCGAAACCCTGTTCGTGGTGGATGCCATGACAGGCCAGGATGCCGCCAATACCGCTAAGGCCTTCAACGAGGCGCTGCCGCTCACCGGTGTGATCCTTACCAAGGCAGACGGTGATGCCCGCGGTGGTGCCGCACTGTCGGTGCGTCACATCACCGGCAAACCGGTCAAGTTCATCGGTATGGGCGAGAAGACCGACGCGCTGGAGCCGTTCCACCCGGATCGTCTCGCCTCCCGCATCCTCGGCATGGGGGATGTGCTCTCTCTCATCGAAGAGGTGGAGCGCAACGTCGATAAAGAGAAGGCGGCCAAGCTGGCCAGCAAGGTCAAGAGTGGCAAGGGCTTCGATCTGGAAGACTTCCGTGAGCAGCTGGCCCAGATGCGCAACATGGGTGGCATGATGGGGATGCTCGACAAGCTGCCCGGCATGTCCGGCCTGCCGGACAACATCAAGGATCAGATGGATGACAAGCTCACTGTGCGGATGGAGGCCATTATCAGCTCCATGACGCCGAAAGAGCGTGCCCATCCCGATCTCATCAAGGGCTCCCGCAAGCGCCGCATCGCTGCGGGCTCCGGCATGCAGGTCCAGGACGTGAACAAGCTGCTCAAGCAGTTCACCGAGATGCAGCGCATGATGAAGAAGATGTCCGGCAAGGGCGGCATGCGCAAGATGATGGGCCAGATGAAGAACATGCTGCCCCCCGGATTCGGTGGTGGCGGTCGCGGTCCGTTCTGATTTTCCTGTTGGTCAGGCAGAAAGGCTCACCTTGGTGAGCCTTTTTCATGCCAATCCCTGCGCAAAAAATAGCTGGCTTGGTTGCAATTATTACGAATCCAAGTAGAATTACGCGGCTTATTTTAAGCTAGGGTCTGCGTATTTGCAGGCCTTGTTCATTAGATGTTTATGAGGACGATATGGTAACCATTCGTTTACAACGTGGTGGCGCGAAAAAGCGTCCGTTCTACCAGGTAGTAGTTGCTGACAGCCGTAACGCCCGTGACGGTCGTTTCATCGAGCGCGTCGGTTTCTTCAACCCGGTTGCTGCTGGTAACGCTGAAAAGCTGAACCTGGACCTGGCTCGTATCGAGCATTGGGTTGCTACTGGTGCCGCTGTTTCTGACCGCGTTGCCAAGCTGATCAAAGACGCTGCCAAAGCTGCTTAATCAGCCAAACGGTAGGGAGTTAAGGTGGAAAAACCTGTAGTTCTGGGCACCCTGGGTACCGTTTACGGAATCAAGGGCTGGCTTAAAGTGAACTCCTTCACCGATGTTGCCGAAGCGATTTTCGATTACAACCCCTGGCTGATCAATCAGAACGGGGCGTGGCGTGAAATCCGGGTGTCATCCTGGAAGCGTCACAACAAGGGTCTGATCTGCAAACTCGATGGTATCGATGTGCGTGAGGATGCCCTGGCATTGACCAACGTCGAGATTGGCGTCCCCGCCGATCTGTTGCCTGCGTTGCCTGAAGGTGAGTTCTACTGGCGTGACCTCATTGGTTGCACCGTGGTAACCACCAAGGGATACGACCTGGGCAAGGTGACCGAATTGATGGAAACCGGCTCCAACGATGTGTTGGTGGTTGAGGCCAATGTAAAAGATGCCTTTGGTGCAAAGGAGCGGTTGATACCGTTCTTGGAAGAGCAGGTGATCAAGAATATTGATCTGACTGCTCGAACAATCGAAGTTGATTGGGATCCTGGTTTCTAGTTTCCCGCGCTAACACGGGTGCCGGAGGTTTCTTATGTGGATTGGGGTCATTAGCCTCTTCCCGGAAATGTTCCGAGCCATTACCGAGCACGGGGTAACGGGTCGGGCCGTCAAGAGTGGCCTGCTGCAGATTGAGTGCTGGAACCCTCGGGACTTCACCCACGACAAACACCGTACGGTCGATGATCGTCCTTATGGTGGTGGGCCCGGCATGTTGATGATGGTTCAGCCGCTGCGTGATGCCATTCATGCAGCCAAGCAAGCGGCGGGAGACGGGGCGAAAGTCATCTATCTCTCTCCTCAGGGACGCAAGCTGACTCAAGCGGGCGTGACCGAGTTGGCGACGAATCAGAAACTGATTCTGGTCGCCGGTCGATACGAAGGTATCGATGAGCGCGTGATACAAACCGAAGTCGACGAAGAGTGGTCTATCGGGGATTACGTGTTAAGTGGTGGCGAGTTGCCTGCCATGACCCTGATCGATGCGGTTTCGCGTCTGGTCCCGGGGGTCTTGGGCGATCAGGCCAGTGCCGAGCAGGACTCCTTCACGGATGGCCTGCTGGATCATCCCCACTATACTCGGCCGGAGGTGTTGGATGGGCTGACGGTGCCCGAGGCGCTGACAAGCGGCAATCACGAAGTGATTCGGCGCTGGCGACTCAAGCAATCGCTCGGACGAACCTGGCAGAGAAGGCCGGAACTTATTAACAACCTAGCTCTGACTGACGAGCAAGAATCACTTCTTGCCGAGTATGTCCGCGAAGTGCGTGACAGCGTTAAGTAGAGTTTTCAGTTTATCCTAGGTAAGGAAAGACAATGAGCAAGATTATTCAGCAGCTTGAACAAGAGCAACTGCGTACCGACATCCCGGCTTTTGCCCAGGGCGACACTGTACGTGTTCAAGTTCGTGTTAAAGAAGGTGGTAAAGAGCGTCTGCAGGCTTTCGAAGGCATCGTGATTGCCAAGCGTAACCGCGGTCTGCACTCTGCTTTCACCGTTCGCAAGATCTCCAACGGCGAAGGTGTTGAGCGTGTATTCCAGACTCACTCTCCGCTGATCCACAGTGTAGAACTGAAGCGTCGTGGTGATGTTCGCCGCGCCAAACTGTACTACCTGCGCAACCTGTCCGGCAAAGCTGCTCGTATCAAAGAGAAGCTCAACTAATTCGATTCGAATTGGTGTCGGTATGTCGGCGAAAAGCTCGACAGGTAGTGAAAAGGCTCGCCAATGGCGAGCCTTTTTTGTATCCGCTTTCGGGTGTTCCAGCTCAACCTGGCTGGCTGACCCGCACCACCGAGTTGTCACGCCCGAAGGGGCCAGGCACATAGTCGTCCGCCTCCCAGTCGTTGTCATAAAGGGTTTCACCATCGGGTTGCACTAGCTGATAGCAATACTCGAAATGGCTGGGGCCATTGGTCGGCAGGTTGAGTGTCGCCTTGAACTCCCCGTTTTTCATCCTCTTCAGTTCAATGGGCTGCCACTGGCTGAATTCACCCAGCAGCAAGACCTGCTCGGCATCACCGGCGGCCTCCTTTTCGACGGCAAAGGTCACCTTGACCTCGGGACGCGATTTGAGGAATTGCTTGTTGATCGGCATATGGACTCCTTGTCACTGGCTGCGAAGAAAGTAGCGCTGGTTGTTTTTATATCACTTTATGACAAAGATGTTGATAAACAGGATCAAAGGGGGAGGGCAAAATGGCGCTGCAGGAGTTGATGGGTGAACTCGATCTTGAGGTAGAAGCCCCGTGGTAGCGTCATGATGGGTTGGCCATTGCGGCCGATGGCGCGGGTCAGCGCCTTGCTGTTGGCCGCCTTGGGGCGCAGCTGCAATACCTGGCCGTGGCGGGCGCTGATCTGCTCCACTTCCCCCAGCACTATCATGTCCATCAGCTCTTCCCAGTCCTGGCGCAGCAGTCCTTCTTCCTCTTCATTCGGGCTCCATAGCAGCGGCATGCCGACGCGACGGTCGCCGACAGGGATGTCGCGGCTGCCTTCCACCGGGATCCAGAGCACCCGCGACAGCTTGTTGCGCACGTTCGACTCCTCCCAGCGCTGGCCGCTGACCCCGATGAGGGGGGCCACGCAGACAAAGGTGGTTTCCAGCGGGCGCCCTTGAGGATCGACGGGGATCGTCTTGAGCTCGATACCGAGATCCGGAAAATCCTGCTCGGGACGGCTACCTGCACTGGCCCCCAGCTGCCACTCGATCAACTGCCCTGTCCAGCCCTTGTCACGCCTAAGATCCCGCGGTACGGGGATGCCCGCCGTTGCGGCAAGCTGGGCCAGAGTGAAGCCAGCCATGGCGTAGGCTCGACTGAGCAGCTCTTGTTCTGACTGGGGATTGGCGGGCATGAGGGCTCCTCTGGAGATAATAGACATCGCAATACGGATCCTTGCATGGTATCGCTGATTTTGTAACCGATCCTCGCCCGACTATACACAGGGAGACATGGGTGACAGAATTCAACATATCTAAATGATTTTAAAGGGTTTTACTTTATTTATCCAGTATGTTGGCCCGCCGGATCTCCGCATAAACGAGTTGTCCAAGGGTTTGTGCGAGCTGTTGCACACAGTTATCCACAGAAATCTTGGATAACTGGCGTAAAGTGGTGAAAGGAAGCGTGGCACCAGAAATAAATGTGAGAGTACGCCGATTTTCAGCGCCATTTCGGTGCAGATAATGCGCCATATCTGTGGATAAATCCGTCTTGGTGGATCTTTGAGCAGTCGAACTTGTTCACAATTGACAGGCTGGATCCTCTTAGGCAAAAGACATGGATTTTGATCCAGCAATAAAACTATAACCTTATGTATTTAAATGTATATTTTGTTTTTAAGTGAATCGGGTATGATATGCTTCCGTGCAATGCCACAGTATAAAACTACTGTATATACCTGCTTGATCACAGGTTTATGCACAGTCTGGGTGGGCAACTTGCCTAGCATGAACCTTCAATTTGTTTATAACTTTGCTTGAAATGCCAAGTTATTCATGAATGGAAGATGACAGTCCCTGTTTGCCGCCACGGGGTGAATGTGGAACAATCTCGTTATAGATTCAGCCTTTATAAGGTGATCACGTGATAGATGGTGACGGATTTCGTCCCAATGTCGGCATCGTGATCTGTAACCGTGACGGACAAGTATTGTGGGCTAAGCGCTATGGGCAGCACTCCTGGCAGTTTCCGCAGGGGGGGGTTGATGATGGTGAATCGCCGGAACAGGCCATGTATCGTGAGCTGTATGAGGAGATAGGCCTCAAGCAGGACGATGTGACCATACTGGCGACCAGTCGCAACTGGCTGAAGTATCGCTTACCCAAACGACTCGTCCGCTGGGACAGTTCACCGGTCTGTATTGGCCAGAAGCAGAAATGGTTTTTGTTGCAGCTCGATCCTGGCAAAGAGTCCAGGATCCAGTTTGGCTGTCATGGTCACCCGGAATTTGATGATTGGCGTTGGGTCAGCTTCTGGTACCCGGTTCGTCAGGTCGTCTCCTTCAAGCGGGAGGTTTACCGCCGGGTGATGAAAGAGTTTGCCCCGCTGGCCATGCCAGTCCCCGTGGTGCAGGCTAACCGAAAAGATGGGCGGCGCAACCGCTCGCGTTAAGGAGCATAACTAGTTGCTGACGGAACTCAGACGCATCGTGGAAAGCATGGCCGAGGCCAACACCCTCGAACAAGCCCTGCATGCATTGGTGAGCCAGACCCGGCTCGCCATGACGGTGGACTGTTGCTCCGTCTATGTCGCCGAGCCAGAGATGCGCCGCTACCGGCTGGCGGCCACCGATGGCCTGGCCGAATCGGCCGTGGGCAAGGCGACCCTGCCCTTCGAACAGGGCATCGTCGGTCTGGTGGGTCAGCGTGAAGAGCTGATCAACCTGGCCGATGCCCCGGCCCACCCCAGTTTCAAGTTCCTGCCCGACGTGGCCGAGGAGGCGTTTCGCTCCTTCCTCGGTGCCCCCATCATGCATCAGCGCCAGGTGGTGGGCATTCTGGTGGTGCAGCAGAAAGAGAGTCGGTTGTTCGATGAAGGGGAAGAGTCCTTCATGGTCACCCTGGCGGCCCAGCTGGCGGCTCGCATCGCCCAGGCCCAGGCCAAGGGGTGGTTGCAGAAGACCGACTGGAGCAAGCCCCTGCGCGGCATCGCCGGGGCCAGCGGCATCGCCATCGCCAAGGCCTGGGTGTGGCGCCCGCGCAAGGCGCTCAACACCATCACGCCGCGCAAGGACGAGGACCACGGCAAGCAGCTGGCCCGCCTCGAGCTGGCGGTGGAGGAGGTGCGCCACGATCTGGAGAGCCTGGCGCTGCGCTTTCGCGAGAGTTACAGCCAGGACTCGGTCGCGATCTTCGACATCTATCTGCACCTGCTGGACGACCCTGGCTACATCAAGCCGATCCGCAACAAGGTCAGCAAGGAGCACTGGACCGCGATCTCCGCGGTCAAGCTCATCAGCGATCGCCTGATCGAACAGTTCAAGGGGATGAAGGATCCCTACCTGAGAGAGCGCTCCACCGATGTGAAGGATATCGCCCAGAGGCTCATCAGCCGCCTGGTGCAGGACGAGCCCGAGCAGCTCACCATAGGGGAGCCCGTGGTACTGGTGGCCGACGAGGTGACCGCCACCATACTCGCCGAGATCCCGCGGGAATTCCTGAGCGGCGTGGTGTCGCTCAAGGGCGGGACCAACTCCCATGCCGCGATCCTGGCCCGTGCCATGGGGGTGGCGGCCATCATGGGGGTGGATCTGCCCCTCGGTGACATCGGCGGGCGCACCCTGGTCATCGATGGCTACAGCGGCGATCTCTTCATCGAACCCAACCAGGTGATCCTGACCGAGTACCGGCAACTGCTGAGTGAGGAGCGGGCACTCGACACCCTGGTGCGTAGCGTCGACAACCAGCCCTCCGAGACTGCCGACGGCACCAAGGTCTCTCTGCTGCTCAACGCAGGGCTGAGTGCGGATACCGAGATCTCCCTCAATCATCTGGCGGACGGGGTCGGGCTCTATCGCACCGAGATCCCCTTCATGCTGCAGGACAGCTTCCCTTCGGAGTGGGAGCAGACTGCCCGCTATCGCGGGATCCTGGAAACCTATCGGGATCGCCCGGTGTGCATGCGGACTCTGGACGTGGGGGGGGACAAACAACTGCCCTATTTCCCCATCGTGGAGGAAAATCCCTTCCTTGGTTGGCGGGGGATCCGGCTCACCCTGGATCACCCCGAACTCTTCCTGGTTCAGCTCAAGGCCATGTTGCGGGCCAGCGAAGGGCTGGACAATCTGGCCATCATGCTGCCGATGATCAGCAGTGTCAGTGAAATCAAGGCCTCCCGTCGTCTGCTGGATCAGGCGTGGCGCGAGGTGTCGGAAGAAGCGGCCAGCCGCGATGCGGTGATCCGCTACCCCAGTCTCGGGGTGATGATCGAAGTCCCCTCCGCGCTGTACATCCTGCCGGAGATGGCGCCGCTCATCGACTTCTGGTCGGTGGGCAGTAACGACCTGACCCAGTACCTGCTGGCGGTGGATCGCAACAATGCCCGTGTCGCCAGCATCTACGATGCCTTCCATCCCGCGGTGATCCGCGCTTTGCAACTGTTGGTCGATGCCTCTCAGCGCTATCACAAGCCGGTCTCTGTTTGTGGCGAGCTGGCTGGCGATCCGGTCGGAGTGCTGCTGCTGCTGGCCATGGGCTATCGCCGTTTCAGCATGAATACCCACAACATCTCCCGTATCAAATACGTGCTGCGGCAATCCGACCTTGGCGAGTTGAAGGCGCTGATGGCGGATGGTCTCAAGCATGACAATCCTCACGTGCTGCGGGGCCTGTTCGCCCGATATCTGGAAGAGCACGGTCTGGGCGGATTGCTGCGGGCTGGGCACAAGGTCAGGCTGCCCGATTGATATTCCACCTTGTTACTGCGTAAGAATGATCGGAGAATGCGGCTTTTCTTATGATTGGGGCCGCCTATGCAGCACGACGGATATTGGGTTTTCTCGCAGATTGATCCCGTAGCATTCAGTTTGGGACCATTATCGGTACGCTGGTATGGTCTCATGTACCTGTTCGGTTTTGCCTTCGCCATGTGGCTGGCAGGTCGCCGCGCCGATGCACCCAATAGCGGCTGGACCCGCAACGAGGTCTCGGATCTGCTGTTCTACGGCTTCCTCGGGGTGATCCTGGGAGGGCGCATCGGTTACGTGCTGTTCTATAACTTCGATCTCTTCCTCGCCGACCCGACCTATCTGTTCAAGATATGGACCGGTGGCATGTCGTTCCACGGTGGCCTCATCGGGGTGATCACCGCCATGATCTGGTTTGCCCACAAAACCCAGCGCCACTTCTTCACCGTGGCGGATTTCGTGGCGCCGCTGATTCCGTTCGGCCTCGGTGTTGGCCGCATCGGCAACTTCATGAACGGCGAGTTGTGGGGTCGGGTGACCGATGTCCCCTGGGCCATCATCTTCCCGGAGGCGGGCCCCGAGCCGCGTCACCCGTCCCAGCTCTATCAGTTCGCGCTGGAAGGGGTGGTGCTCTTCATCATCCTGAACCTGTTCTGGCGCAAGCACCCGCCCCGTGGCGCCATCTCCGGCATGTTCCTGCTCTTCTACGGTCTGTTCCGCTTCCTGGTGGAGTTTGTTCGTCAACCAGACAGCCAGCTGGGTCTCTACTTCAACGAGATCAGCATGGGTCAGATCCTATCTACCCCGATGATAGTGGCGGGGGGCCTCATGGTCTGGGCCGCCTACAAGCAGCCCCGTCTGTTCGGCAATGCACCCAAGGAGGCGAAGTAATGCGTGCCTATCTCGACCTGATGCAGAAAATTCTGGATGAAGGGACCGTCAAATCCGATCGCACCGGCACCGGGACAGTCTCCTTGTTCGGTCATCAGATGCGCTTCAATCTGGCGGAAGGATTCCCGCTGGTGACCACCAAGAAGTGCCACCTGCGCTCCATCATTCATGAGCTGCTCTGGTTCCTCAATGGCGATACCAACACCGCCTATCTGAAAGAGCACGGTGTCAGCATCTGGGATGAGTGGGCCGACGAGCACGGTGATCTGGGGCCTGTCTATGGTGCCCAGTGGCGCTCCTGGCCAGCGGCCGATGGATCCGTCATCGACCAGATCCAGAAAGCGGTGGATGACATCAAGCACAACCCGGATTCCCGCCGCATCATCGTCTCCGCATGGAACGTGGGCGAGCTGGACAAAATGGCGCTGGCACCCTGCCACGCCTTCTTCCAGTTCTATGTGGCGGATGGCAAGCTCTCCTGCCAGCTCTACCAGCGCAGTTGTGATGTTTTCCTTGGCCTGCCGTTCAACATTGCAAGCTATGCGCTGCTGACCCACATGATGGCGCAGCAGTGCGATCTGGAAGTGGGGGACTTTGTCTGGACCGGTGGCGATGTGCACCTCTATTCCAACCACATGGAGCAGACCGCACTGCAACTCACCCGCGAGCCGCGCCCCCTGCCACAACTGGTGATCAAGCGCAAACCTGACTCCATCTTCGATTACAGATTCGAGGATTTCGAGATCCAGGGCTATGATCCCCATCCTGGGATCAAGGCGCCTGTCGCTATTTGAGTAAGTAATGAGCCTGGGGCGAGTCCCGTCACTCAGGTGACGATGAATTGACACTCAGCTGTTAGAGGCGCCTGCGGGCGCCTTTTGCATTTTATGTGAATTTATATGCGGTGTTCCGGGTGGAGAGAAGGCTCTTGAAAGAGGGTAGTAACCGGCTTATAGCAGGCATTATCTGTTTTGCTTTCGGTTTTTTCGTTGTTATCGGCCGTTAGAAACGATTTTTCATTGAGCTACTCGGGCCCTATACTGAAAAAATGGAATCTTATGGGTAGTTAGATATGAGCGATGTATTCAAGCGTTTTCTCAAACTGGAGTCTGCTTCCGGGATCATTCTGATCCTGGCCGCCCTGCTTGCCATCGGCTTGGCCAATTCGGCGCTGGCGCAACACTATCAGAGCTTCCTCAATACCGAGGTGCAGGTTCGCATCGCGGCGCTCGACATCAACAAGCCGCTGCTGCTCTGGATCAACGATGGCTTCATGGCGATCTTCTTCCTTCTGGTGGGTCTCGAGGTGAAGCGAGAGATGCTGGAGGGGGCGCTTTCCTCCCGGGTGCAGGCAACCTTCCCGGCCATTGCCGCCGTGGGTGGGATGTTGGCACCGGCCCTCATCTATAGCTTCTTCAACTACGGAGACGAGGCTACCCGTGCTGGCTGGGCGATTCCGGCCGCAACCGACATCGCCTTCGCTCTCGGGGTCATGGCGCTGCTGGGCAAGCGGGTACCGACCAGCCTCAAGGTCTTCTTGCTGGCGCTGGCCATCATGGACGATCTGGGGGTCATCATCATCATTGCCCTCTTCTACACCCAGCAACTGTCGCTGACTGCGCTGGCGATAGGTGTGGTGGCCACCCTGACCTTGCTCTGGATGAATCGCCGTGGTGAGGACAGGATTGGACTCTATATGCTAGTCGGCCTGGTGCTCTGGGTTGCCGTGCTCAAGTCCGGTGTCCATGCGACTCTGGCGGGGGTCATCGTGGGCTTCATGATCCCCCTCAACGGCAAGCGTTACGCATCGCCACTCAAGCATCTGGAGCATGTGCTGCACCCCTGGAGCGCCTTCCTGATCCTGCCGCTGTTCGCTTTCGCCAACGCCGGGGTATCGCTGGAGGGGGTCTACTTCTCGGCTCTGCTCAATCCGCTCCCCATGGGGATCATCCTGGGGCTCTTCGTCGGCAAGCCGCTCGGGATTTTCACCATCAGCTGGCTGGCAGTGAAATCAGGCATTGCCCAATTGCCGCAAGGAGTGAACTTCAGACAGATCTTTGCCGTCAGCATCCTGTGTGGCATCGGCTTCACCATGTCGATGTTTATCGCATCGCTGGCATTCGAGCATGGCGGACTGGACTACGGCAGCTACTCGCGCCTCGGGATCCTGGCAGGTTCCACACTCGCGGCCGTGATCGGTTACATCGCTCTGCGGATATCGCTGCCCAATCGGGAGGCGAATCAAAGTACGGAGGGGTTATGAGAAAACTAGGATGGTTAGTCATGCTGGCAAGCCCTGCACTCTGGGCAGATAGTCTGGCCGATTGTCAGCGGGATGCCACCTCGGCAAGTTGTTCTGCCTATCTCAACGGGGTGGTCGACAGCGCACTCATGCTGGGGGACTCACAGGTAAAAGCCCGGTTCGGAGAGACCTTCGCCGAACGGGCACTGAGCAGTCGTGCCGGCGAGCGAGTCAAGCTGTCCAACAAGCGCTATTGCACCGAGCGAATGCCGGATGCCGGTCGTCTCAAGGCCCATCTGCAGGCACAGTTCGACGCGAACAAGGTTGACTCGATCAGCGACATGTATGACATTCTGGCGGTTGAACTCAGCTGCTACCGGAGCCCGCCTGGCGCGGGAACCCCATCGGATGTCACACCTTAACTACAACCATCTCTACTATTTTTGGATGACTCAGAAGAAGGGCTCCGTCACGCAGGCGGCGGAAGCCCTCTTTTTGACCCCACAGACCGTGACCGGTCAGATCAAGCTGCTTGAGCAGCGTCTTGGCGGCAAGTTGCTGATCAGAAAGGGGCGCTCCCTTGAGGCCACCGAGCTTGGCCAACTGGTATTTCGCTATGCAGACAAGATGTTCAGCCTCTCCTACGAGATGCTGGATATCGTCAACTACCGCAAGGAGAGCCAGATCCTGTTCGACGTCGGCATCGCCGATGCACTCTCCAAGCGTCTTGCCAGCCGGGTGCTGCTCTCCGTGATCCCCAATGACGGTTCCATTCACCTGCGCTGCTTCGAGTCGACCCATGAACTGCTCCTGGAGCAGTTGAGCGAGCACAAGCTCGACATGATCCTCTCTGATTGCCCGGTGGACTCCAGCCAGCATGCCGGGTTGCTGTCCAAGCGTCTGGGGGGATGCGGCGTCAGTTTCTTCTGCAAGGCGCCTCTGCCCTCCCAGCCTTTCCCTGCTTGCCTGGAAGAGCGCAAGCTGCTCATCCCGGGCCGCCGTACCGCCATGGGTCGTCAACTGACCCAGTGGTTCGAGCAGCAGGGGATTTCCCCCAGTATTCTGGGAGAATTCGATGATGCGGCGCTGATGAAGGCGTTCGGCTTCTTCAACCAGGGCATCTTCATGGCTCCGACCATCTATCGGGAAGAGATCCTGGAGGGGGAGGAGGTGATGCTGCTAGGTGAAACCCAGGATCTGATGGAGGAGTATTACGTCATCTTTGCCGAGCGGATGATCCAACATCCTGCGGTCAAGCGAGTATGCGAGAGTGATTTCTCCTTCCTCTTTGCCGGGCAGGAGGATTTCACGGCCATTCAGCCGGCAAGCCTCTCGTTTTAAATCGACGGTGACGGCGCTATGATGCCTGTCTTGGAAGAGGAGGGTGAGATGCAATTGGAAGAGATGGAAGCGAATGCCGGGCGTGCCGTCACCCTGCTCAAGGCATTGGCCAATGAGCGACGGCTGTTTATCTTGTGCCAGTTGCTGGATAGGGAGCTGTCGGTCGGCGAGCTGAACGAGGTATTGGGATTGAGCCAGTCAGCCATGTCGCAGCATCTGGCGGTGTTGCGCCGGGATGAGCTGGTGGCGACGAGGAAGGAAGCCCAGACGGTCTATTATTCCCTGCGCAGCCATGAAGTGCGTGAGATGATCGGACTGTTGCACAGACTGTACTGTAGCGACCCCAAATAAAAAACCGGCACTAGGCCGGTTTTTTCAGCTTTCATCAGCGGATGCTGATTAAGCCATGGCTTTGATCTGGGCAGACAGGCGGCTCTTGTGACGAGCAGCTTTGTTCTTGTGGATCAGGCCTTTGGTCGCCATACGATCCATGATCGGCTGAGCAACAGCGAAAGCGGCAGTGGCAGCAGCCTTGTCACCAGAGGCGATGGCAGCGATCACTTTCTTCAGGTAGGTACGGGTCATGGAACGACGGCTGGCGTTGTGCTGACGACGTTTCTCTGACTGAAGAGCACGCTTCTTAGCAGATTTGATGTTAGCCAAGGTAAAACTCCTAAAACTGTCTTAGCGAGTGTATTGAAAAGGCCCGGAAATATGCCTTCCCAACCACATATTGTCAAATGATTTGTGCAAATAAACACCGCCCCCCGGTGGTGTGTCAGATGGGAGACGGTTAAACTGTCGGCCGATTCTAACAGCATTCTTTTCTTTCCGACAGTTCCAGAGGCCTCGTCTTGAGTAAGAAATTGATCAAATCCGGCATGATAGTGTCCGGAATGACGCTGGCATCCCGTGTGATGGGCTTGGTGCGCGATGTGGTCATCGCCAATTTGCTCGGTGCCGGGGTGGCCGCAGACGTCTTCTTCTTCGCCAATCGCATTCCCAACTTCTTGCGCCGTCTCTTTGCCGAAGGGGCATTCAACCAGGCCTTCGTGCCCGTGATGACGGAGTACAAGAAAAACGGTGACGAGCAGGCGGTTCGCGAGTTGCTGGCGGCGGTGGCGGGCACCCTGGGTGGCATCGTCACCGTGGTCACCTTGCTCGGGGTGCTGGGTTCCGGTGTCCTGACGGCCCTCTTTGGCTGGGGCTGGTTCTGGGACTGGCTGCATGGCGGACCGGCGGCGGAGAAGTTCGAGCTGGCCAGTCTGATGCTCAAGATCACCTTCCCCTATCTCTGGTTCATCACCTTCACCGCCATGGCGGGGGCCATTCTCAATACCTTTGGCCGTTTTGCCGTGTCCTCCTTCACGCCTGTGTTCCTCAACATCACCATGATTGCGGCGGCCTGGTGGATAGCGCCCTTGATGGAGCGCCCCGAAATCTCCCTGGCGATCGGTGTCTTCCTCGGCGGTCTGGTCCAGTTTTTGTTCCAGTACCCTTTTCTGCGCCAGCTCAACATGCTGGTCTGGCCCAAGTGGGGTTGGCATCACCCCGGGGTGGTGAAGATCCGTACCCTGATGATCCCGGCCCTGTTTGGTGTCTCGGTCAGCCAGATCAATCTGCTGATCAACACCATGCTGGCCTCCTTCTTGGCCACCGGCGCCATCAGCTATCTGTATTACTCTGATCGCCTGCTGGAGTTTCCCCTCGGCCTGTTCGCGGTGGCCATCAGCACCGTCATCCTGCCAGCCCTGGCCCGCAAGCATGTGGATGCGGATCCGGCGGATTTCTCCCGTACCATGGACTGGGGTATGCGAATGGTGATGCTGCTCGGCATGCCCGCCATGGTGGGCATCGCCGTGCTGCGCGAGCCCATACTGCGGGTGCTTTTCATGCGCGGCGAGTTCGGCCTGCACGAGGTGAGCATGTCCAGCGCCAGCTTGCTGGCCTCCACCACAGGGTTGCTCTCCCTGATGCTGATCAAGGTGCTGGCGCCGGGCTACTACGCCCGCCAGGACACCAAGACCCCGGTGCGTATCGGCATCATGGCCATGGTGGCCAACATGGTCTGCAACCTCATCTTCATTTACCCGCTCGGTTACGTGGGGCTGGCGCTCGCTACCGCCTGTTCTGGCACCCTGAACGCCGCCTTGCTGTTCAAGGGGCTCTATCAACAGAATGTCTACCGCCCCTCCCGCAACACCGGGGTGTTCTGCCTCAAACTGCTGGTTGCCACTGTGCTGATGGGGGGGCTGCTCGCCTACCTGTCACCGGATCTCGCCCAGTGGGGCGCCTGGAGCATGGGCAAAGCCAGTCTTGAGCTGACCTTGCTGCTCTGCCTCGGCGGGGCTGTGTACGGGATTGTGCTGGTGGCGCTGGGCATACGGCCACGACACCTGAGAGCCGATCAGCAGCCGTAATAACGGCTTGGAAGCAAGGCGCTGCGGGCTGGTCGGGATAGCAGAGCAGGAGAGGGGGGCCGGGCGACCGACGGGGGAGAATGGCCCTGGCCGAGCCCGGGGAACCGGGCGGGATGGCTGAAATCGGGGTAATGCAGGGCTGACCCTGCCTGCTGCCTGATATATAATCCGCCGATTTCCATGGCAGCAACGCACAAGGCACTGATGGAGCTTATTCGCGGCATTCACAATATCAAGCCCCGTCACCGGGGCTGTGTATTGACCATAGGCAACTTCGATGGGGTTCATCAGGGGCACCACGCGGTGTTGGCCCGTTTGCAGGATAAGGCCGCCCAACTTGGCCTGCCAGCCTGCGTCATGTTGTTCGAACCCCAGCCGCTGGAGCTGTTTGCGGGCAGTGCCGCGCCCGCCCGCCTCAGCCGCTGGCGGGAGAAGTACGAAGCCCTCAAGGGAATGCAGATCGATCGCATGCTCTGCGTGCGTTTCACCCATCGCTTTGCCGAGCAGGCGGCCAGCACCTTCATCGAGCAACTGCTGGTGGAGAAACTCGGCGTGCACTATCTGGTGGTCGGCGACGATTTTCGCTTCGGCAAGGGGCGGGAAGGGGACTTCCACCTGCTGGAGGAGGCCGGTCGGCGCTTCGGGTTCGAGGTGATCAGCACCCAGAGTTTCCAGCTTTCCCGCCAGCGGGTCAGCAGTACGCTGGTGCGCGAGGCCCTGAAAGCGGGCCGCATGGCGGAGGTGGAGTTGATGCTCGGTCGCCCCTATGCCATCAGCGGCCGGGTGGCCCATGGCGACAAGCTGGGGCGCACCATAGGTTTTCCCACCGCGAATCTGGCCCTCAAACGCCAGGTTGTCCCGGTCGGTGGCGTGTTTGCGGTGGAAGTGATATGTTCCGGCAAGACTTTCCCCGGTGTCGCCAATGTGGGTGTACGCCCGACCTTGAGCGGTACACAAGCCAGATTGGAAGTACATCTATTTGATTTTTATGGTGATCTATATGGTCAGCAGGTCAAGGTGCTGCTTCGCCACAAGCTGCGCGAAGAGCAGAAATTTGACTCTTTCACCGCCTTGAAAGAGCAGATCGAACGAGATGCCCTGGCGGCCCGAGCCTGGTTCGGGCTGCCACAATTTCATTTACCCAGCACTCTTTTAGAAAAGAAGGGAACCCAGGACTGATGAGCGACTATAAACACACCCTGAATCTGCCGGAAACCGAGTTTCCGATGCGTGGCGATCTGGCCAAACGCGAACCCAACATGCTGAAACGTTGGTACGATCAGGATCTTTACGGCGCCATTCGCCGCGCCAAAGCGGGCAAGCCTTCTTTCATTCTGCACGATGGCCCCCCCTATGCGAACGGCAGCATTCACATCGGTCACTCGGTCAACAAGATCCTCAAAGACATCATCATCAAGTCCAAAGGCCTTTCTGGCTTCGATTCCCCCTATGTACCGGGCTGGGATTGCCACGGTCTGCCCATCGAGTTGAAAGTGGAAGGCATGGTCGGCAAGCCGGGCGAGAAGGTTTCCGCCGCCGAGTTCCGCGCCGAGTGCCGCAAATACGCCAAAACCCAGATCGAAGCGCAGAAGACCGACTTCATCCGTCTGGGCGTGCTGGGTGACTGGGAACATCCCTACCTGACCATGGATTTCGGCACTGAAGCCAACATCATCCGCTCCATGGCGAAGATCGTGGCCAACGGCCACCTGCACAAGGGCTCCAAGCCGGTGCACTGGTGTACCGACTGCGGCTCCGCGCTGGCTGAGGCCGAAGTGGAGTACTACGACAAGAACTCCCCCTCCATCGACGTGCGCTTCAAGGCCGTCGACGAGGCTGCCGTCGCCGCCAAGTTTGACTGCGCCGAAGGCCACACCGGCAAGGGCGTGATCTCTGCCGTGATCTGGACCACCACCCCCTGGACCCTGCCGGCCAACCGCGCCATCGCCATGCATGCCGATCTCGACTACGCACTGGTGCAGGTTGAGGGCGACAATCCCGAGCGCCTGATCCTGGCCGCCGAGCTGGTCAAGGACGTGATGGACAGGGCCGGCATCGAGAAGTTCCACAACCTGGGCTACGCCAAGGGCGCGGCGCTCGAGCTGCTGCGCTTCAACCACCCCTTCTACCACTTCGACGTGCCCGTGGTGCTGGGTGACCATGTCACCCTGGACGCCGGTACCGGTGCGGTGCACACCGCCCCTGGCCACGGTCAGGAAGACTTCGTGGTCGGTCAAAAGTACGGCCTGGAAGTGGCCAACCCGGTTGGCAGCAACGGCGTCTATCTGCCGGATACCGAGCTGTTTGCCGGCCAGCACGTGTTTAAGGCCAACGCCTCCGTGGTCGAGGTGCTGACCGAGCGCGGCGCCCTGCTTCACCACAAGGTGTTCAACCACTCCTACCCGCACTGCTGGCGCCACAAGACCCCGATCATTTTCCGTGCCACCCCGCAGTGGTTCATCAGCATGGAGCAGAAGGGTCTGCGCAAGCGTGCCCTCGAAGAGATCGAGCGCATCGAGAAAGAGGGCATTGCCCAGCACGGCCAGAGCGGCTGGGTGCCGGCCTGGGGCAAGAACCGCATTCAGGCCATGGTCGAGAATCGTCCCGACTGGTGCATCTCCCGTCAGCGTACCTGGGGCGTGCCCATCTCCCTGTTCGTTCACAAGGATACCCAGGAGCTGCACCCGGATTCCGTCCGCCTGATGGAAGAGGTGGCCAAGCGGGTCGAGCAGTCCGGCATCCAGGCCTGGTGGGATCTGGACAAGGCCGAGCTGCTGGGCGCGGACGCCGACAACTACGAGAAGGTGCCCGACACCCTGGACGTCTGGTTCGACTCCGGCTCTACCCATGCCTCCGTGGTCGATGCCCGTCCCGAGTTCAACGGCAAGCCGGCCGACATGTATCTGGAAGGTTCTGACCAGCACCGTGGCTGGTTCATGTCCTCCTTGATGATCGGCGTCGCCATGAAAGACAAGGCTCCCTACAACCAGGTGCTGACTCACGGCTTCACCGTGGATGGTCAGGGCCGCAAGATGTCCAAGTCCATCGGCAACGTGGTCAGCCCGCAGGACGTGATGAACAAGCTGGGGGCCGACATCCTGCGTCTGTGGGTCGCCAGCACCGACTACACCGGCGAGATGACCGTCTCCGACGAGATCCTCAAGCGCTCGGCCGACGCCTATCGTCGTATTCGCAACACCGCCCGCTTCCTGCTGGCCAACCTCAACGGCTTCAATCCAGCGACCGACATGGTGGCACCTGCCGACATGGTGGTGGTGGATCGTTGGGCCGTGGGCCGTGCCAAGGCGGTACAGGCCGAGATTGTGGCAGCGTTCGACGAGTACAACTTCCACGGCGTGACCCAGAAGCTGATGCAGTTCTGCTCCATCGAGATGGGTTCCTTCTATCTGGACGTCATCAAGGACCGTCAGTACACCGCCAAGGCTGACAGCCTGGCCCGTCGCTCCTGCCAGACTGCCCTCTATCATATCGCCGAGGCCATGGTGCGCTGGATGGCGCCCATCATGAGCTTCACCGCCGACGAGATCTGGGCTCTGCTGCCAGGTGAGCGTGGCGAATTCGTTTTCACCGAGGAGTGGTACGACGGCCTGTTCGGGCTGGAAGCGGGCGAAGTGCTGAACGACGAGTTCTGGGCCGAGATCCTCGCCGTGCGCGGTGAAGTGAACAAGGCGCTGGAAGTGGCTCGTGGGGAGAAGCGCATCGGTGGCTCCCTGCAGGCCGAACTGACCCTGTTCGCCAAGCCGGAACTGGCTGCCCGCCTGAACGCCCTGGCCGATGAGCTGCGCTTCGTGCTGCTCACCTCCAAGGCCAGGGTGGTCAGCGTCGATGCCGCACCGGCAGAGGCCGTGGCGACCGAGCGCGACGACCTGTGGCTCTGCGTGGCGCAGTCTGCCGCCGCCAAGTGCGACCGCTGCTGGCACCATGTGGAAGACGTGGGCACCATCGCGGGTCACGAAGAGATCTGTGGCCGCTGTGTCACCAACGTCGAGGGTGACGGCGAAACGCGTCAATTTGCCTGATGAACATGACTCAGAACGAGATGAACAACAAAACCGGCCTGCGTTGGCTGTGGCTGGCGGTGCTGGCCTTCGTACTGGACCAGGCGAGCAAGCTCGCCGTGGTCAAGCTGCTGCCGTTTGGCTATCCGGGGGTGGAGATCACCCCCTTCTTCAACCTGGTCCACGTCTACAACAAGGGGGCGGCCTTCAGCTTCCTGGCCGATCAGGGGGGCTGGCAGCGCTGGTTCTTCGCCCTGCTGGCGTTTGCCATCTGCGGTCTGCTGATCCATTGGTTGCGCAAGCAGTCGGTGACCCAGCGCTGGAGCGGTATCGCCTACAGCCTGATCATCGGCGGGGCGCTCGGCAACGTGTTTGACCGGCTGGTGCTGGGCCATGTGGTCGACTTCCTCGACTTTTACTGGCAGCGTGCCCACTGGCCGGCGTTCAACCTGGCGGACAGCTTCATCTTCATCGGTGCCGCCATGATCGTGCTGGATGGCTTCCGTGGCGAGAAAAAACAGGACGCGACCTCATGAGCCAGTCGATTGCTGCGGACAGCAGCGTGCTGTTCCACTTCTCTATCAAACTGGAAGACGGCTCGGTGGCCGACAGCACGGCGCTGCACGGCAAGCCGGCCCGTCTGCGGATGGGAGACGGCAGTCTGACGCCGAGCTTCGAGCAATGCCTGCTGGGGTTGCGAGCAGGGGAGAGCAAGAGCTTCACCCTGGTGCCGGAAGAGGCCTTTGGCCTCTCCAACCCCGATAACATCTACCATCTCGACCGCGCCAAGTTCGGTGCCGATGTAGAGCCCAAGGTAGGTACCATCATACTGTTCGACCAGCCCAACGGCAGCGAGCTGCCCGGGATCATCCGGGCGGTGGAAGGGATGTCGGTCACGGTCGATTTCAACCACCCCCTGGCCGGTCACACCGTCACCTTCGAGGTGGAGATCCTGGGGGTTGATGACGAGGAGAAGGTTCACTGATGGATATTCTGCTGGCTAACCCCCGTGGCTTCTGCGCCGGTGTCGACCGGGCCATCAGCATCGTCGAGAGCGCGCTGGAGAAGTTCGGTGCCCCCATCTATGTCCGCCACGAGGTGGTGCACAACCGCTACGTGGTGAACAAGCTGAAGGAGGCGGGCGCCGTCTTCGTCGAGGAGCTGGACGAGGTGCCGGACGACAGCATCGTCATCTTCTCCGCCCACGGCGTGGCCAAGACGGTGCGCGAGATGGCCAAGTCCCGCGCCCTCAAGGTGTTCGATGCCACCTGTCCGCTGGTGACCAAGGTGCACATGGAGGTCCATCGCGCCAGTCGCAAGGGCTCCGAGGCCGTGCTCATCGGCCATGCCGGCCACCCCGAGGTGATCGGCACCATGGGACAGTACGAGAACAGTGAGGGTGGCATGTATCTGGTGGAGACGCCGGAAGATGTGGCCAAACTCAAGGTGAAGAACCCGGACGACCTCTGTTTCGTCACCCAGACCACCCTCAGCGTGGATGAGACGTCAGACGTCATCGATGCCTTGCGTGCGCACTTCCCCAAGATCCAGGGGCCGCGCAAGGATGACATCTGCTACGCCACCCAGAACCGCCAGGATGCGGTGCGGGAGATGGCCGGGCTGGTGGATGCCATGCTGGTGGTGGGGTCGCGCAACTCCTCCAACTCCAATCGCCTGCGGGAGCTGGCCGAGAAGGTGGGGGCTCGTGCCTACCTCATCGATGATGCCTCCATGATTGAGACACAGTGGCTGGACGGTGTGGAACGTATCGGGGTGACGGCAGGGGCTTCTGCACCCGACGTGCTGGTACAGAACGTCATTGGTCGCCTGCGCGAGCTGGGGGGCAAGATAGTGACCGAACATCCGGGTCGCGAGGAAAACGTGGTGTTTGAGGTCCCCCCCGAACTTCGTATCCTCTAATAGAAATGCCGGCCCAGCGCCGGCATTTTTGTGACTAGCGTTTCGTTTTCCATAATAAAAGCAGCGGGTGTTCTCGTTTGAAGCCTGCTTTGCCATTAACAATGTCGATAGTTCTGGTTGAAATTTCGACATTTCCTGATGCCGACCCCAACATGGATGGAACTTACGGAGGGCTTGGCACTGTGCATAACAGGATGTTTGCGCACCTTGGTTTCACGCTCATCAAGCCGATGGTCACCATAGCACTCTTGTCTATCCAGCTGACGCTGGGGCCACATCATTTAACTCATTGATCCAAAACACGAAACTGACTACGCAGTCGAATCAGCTTGTGGCTTCGGTGTAACTGGTCCGCAGTGAGTTACTTCCAACAGTCAGATGGCGTCTTGGTATCGGCCTTGTTGAGGGTCAGAGTAGTACAGCCTGAATCATTGCTTTGGCTGCCTTTGGCTGTGGCTATCAGGGTATAAACCGTAGCGGTAGCGCCAGAGATGGTGAAGGTGTAGTAATCGCTTGTTGGGTTACCCACTTGAGCTGGTGTTCCGCTATAACTCGTATTGGATATGCGAAATTCCTCCTGCTTGAGCTGCATGCTCAGCAGGCCCTTGATTGCCTCGGCGCGACGAGACTTATGCAACCCATCGGTAAAGCTCGGGTAGGCTACAGCCGCCAGGATGGCGACGACAGCCACCACAACCAGCAGCTCCAGCAATGTAATACCTGATTGTTTGGTTCTCATGGGCGGCACGCTCTGGAAACGGTTTGATACTATAGAATAGTACTGACGGTGGGCTCTACTGGCATGGGCAAAAAGAAAGGAGTCTTGGGCTAAATGATGCGCACAGCAGGACGTGTTTCCGGTTTCACCCTGATTGAGCTGTTACTGGCAATGACGGTGGCTGCATTGCTGCTTGCCGTTGCCTTGCCCAGCTATCAGTCATTGCGGCAGGAGCAGATGGTGAGGGCTGCCACACAGGCTATCTATACCGATGTCATGTTGCTCAAATCCGAGGCGGTCAAACGCAATCAGACGCTCAATCTGCTGCTATTCAATAGTGGTACCAGTAACTGGTGCTACCGGGTGCATATCGACGGTAGCTGCAATAGCTGTGCCGATGCTTGTTCCAGCATCGAGGGGCGGAAAGGGGTGAATGCCAGCGAATTCCCCGGTATCACTCTGGTGGCGAGTTACAGTGAGTCGGCGACCAATATCAGGCCGCTCAATATTTCTCCTCGCAGAGGAACGCTGACGGCTGGTAACATTGCCATCTCATCCGGTAGCTACGCCATGCGGGTCGTTACCAACAATGTTGGACGGGTTCGTACCTGTGCCGTCAGCAATGTGAGCGGGGTGCCGACATGTTGAGGCGACATGCAGGCTTCAGTCTGGTGGAGTTGATGGTTTCCATGGTGGCGGGCTTGCTACTGGTGGCTGCGGTGACGACGCTTTTCGCGACGATTCTCAGGGCAAATGGCACGGCCATGAAGGTGAGTCGACTCAATCAGGAGGTTCAGGCGATCACCGACATGATGGCCCGCGATATCGAGCGGGCAGGTTATGATGCCAGTGCCGCTACCTCGACTCGATTGGCATCTGGTGCACTCCCATCCCCCTTCTATTTCGATGCGAGCACCGACCTGATGGATGAAACCGCAACAGGTTCCAACATCTATCGCTGCATCAGGATTAGTTATGATGACAATGAAAACGGTGTGCTGAACAACAGCCCGTCCAGCAGCTTGGAAACTCGGCTTTATAGTTACAGCAGCACAGATAAGGGAGTCAAACTCGCTACGGGGGCCAGTCCCACTTGTAATAGCGGTAGCCTCATTTCGACCGATAACACCATAGAAATAACCCAGCTTACTTATCGTCTGCTTTCCAGCAGTCAGGTGAGCGGTGCCAGGGCAATTCAACTCAACATTTCGGGCCGCTACAAGGACAATACTGAGCTGACCTTGAACTTGCAGCGTGATATCAAGTTGCGTAACGATGGATACTGACTATGAGACCCCAATCTGGTTTTACCACCCTGAGCGTAACTCTGATCCTGATGCTGATTTTGTTGGCGCTCTCCCTGCTGGTGGGCAAGGTGTTGGTGAGCGATCGTCGGATTAGCCTTAATGAAGTTCAATATCGGCAGGCTGTGGCGCTTGCCGAGCAGGGACTGTCCGATGGATTTGGGCGCGTTGCCAGCGTTGACTGGCGGGGCAGCGTTACCATTTCTGGGGCGCTGGGGAGCTATACCGTGCTGGCGCAAAATGCCAGTGCGGCGGTGGTCGGGGGGACTACCGTAGTGCCGGTGGTTATCAGATCCGTGGCCACCTTAAAGGATGGGCAGGCCCAGGCGGTGGCAGAGGCGAAATATGTGTCAAAACCGGTGGTGACGGATATCCCGGGAGCGCCCTTGACGTTGGCGGGTGGGGGAGGGATCGGTGGTACAGGCATTGTCCTTGCCAACCCCAATGGCGGTGGACCGGGAGTCCCCGTCTCTGTCTGGACGGATGAAACTCTTGATGGTCATGGTAATTGGGAAACTTGTCATGCGGAAAATTACTCCGGTGGCAATTCATGTTCTGACAATATCAGCAGTGCGAAAGATGGAAAAAAATCTGACATCAAGGAATCTGACCCTGATTTTCCTAAGGACTTGGTCAAATACCTATTTGATATCGATGGCACCGTCACATCTGGTAATGAATGGTGGAATAAGTTAGGCGTGGCAAAAGTTGCCTGCAACGATTTGGCAACCACAGCGGCAAAAATCATCATGGTGACAGGGAACTGTAGTCTGCCTGATCAACTTGGCTCCCAGTCATCACCGGTGGTGCTTATTGTCAAGGACGGCGACATCACTATGAATGCAAAAAGTAATTTCAGTGGCTTGTTGTTTGCCTATTCAACCCCCACTTCACCCACGGCAACGCCCACAAGCTATAACATAAAGCTTAATGGGGGAGCAACCCTTAATGGTATTTTTGTCGCAAACTACGAGATGGACAAATTAAATGGAAACTATCTCGTCAAATATGACGAGTCGATATTGAATGCAATTAAGCATGGGGTGGCGTTCAAAGAGCTTAAAATAGTGCCAGGTTCCTGGCGCGACTGGTGAGGAGATGAAAATGAAAAGGCAGTTGGGATTTGGATTGCTTGAGATATTGATCGCCATGGTCGTGCTGGGGGTGGCGGTAGCAGGCTTGGTGACATTTTCAAAATCGGCGCTAGTCGCGTCACAAGATGGGCGACGTTACGAAATCGCGATGAGGCTGGCGGAGTCCAAACTCGATGAGTTTCGCAATTTTAACTCTCCCACGTCAGCCACCGCACCACTCACCGCTTACAATGGCATAACCACTAATTCAACGGGCACCACACTGACGCAATCTGGTGATGGCTATACAGTCACTTGGGATGCCAAGGACCAATACTGGAATACTGCGACCTCGGCTTGGCAGAACTCGGCTCCGAGTGGTTATACTGCACCAACGTCTGGCCAGAAAGTCGTCACCGTGACAGTTCGTTGGAAGGATAGTGAAAACAAAGATAAAAATCTGCAGCTTTCGAGCAATATCTCACCCAGTTCATCGCTGCTTAAGAGCCAGTTGAACGGCGGACTGGATTCGTCCCGTACAGGCCCCAAAATAAACATTACCCCAGGCTTGTTACCCGATGTGGTGAGGATTGCGCTGGGTGATGGTATCAATAAAGAATCCAGCAAGCCGGTGCCTAAGCTCTCCAAAAAATCTGACTCCAACAGTTACACGGTTCAATTTGATACCACCACTTACCAGACAACGGGAAACACCAGCCACAAGCTGGCCTTGCAGGATAATGCGGTAGTCTACTGCACCTGTAACAATGCAGGTGCGAGCGGTTCCGCCTACCTGCCGACTAAGCCCATATATATACAGTCAAGCAAGGTACAATACTGGCAGGCTACAAGCCAGTTGAATAAGTCTATAGGTACAGCTACAAGTGGTCAGGAAGAACTATGCGATGACTGCTGCCAGAATCACTATGATGTGAATAATCAAGGTTTTTCAGGCTATTACGCGCCGCTGAATTTGTCACGCTCAAGATATAAACTGAGTGGTAATGATCTGGTTACAGCCAGCAGCGGCGATTATCTTGATGCCTGCAGGTTTATCCGCATCGATGGCATCTATAAACCAGCCCCCGACATGCGCTTGGTCAGTCTGACCACGTTCGCTGACAATTTTCTGAGCAGTAATATCGACCCTAACACCAACAGTAGTATCAACTTGGCCCACTATCAGGCCTATACCACCTATGTAGTGAAAGAGCATGCCAAGTGGCAAAAGATGGCTTTCTCGGGGAAGAACGACAGTAATTGGTCGGCAACCAACTCTTCCCCCGCGATTAAAGACTTCAATACTTGGCTGAGGGACAATCAAACCGGCATTACAACGACGCTGTCTATCGGTGTAAACAAGACAAAGCAATTGATCAGTCGGGGTATCTATGTCGATATCATGTCCCCCAGTTATCTAGAAAATGAGGTATTTAGAAACGGGGCAACAGAACCGGATTTAGCCAAAATACCATTTCAGGATGTCAATATGACTCTGCTGAGTATTTGGAGTCGCAGCGACAGCGACAGTGCGAAGGGCTCCGTTACCAGTGGACCAATAAGCGGCTCTTATAGCCGTGGTCTGTTGACGACCTTGAGAACGACCTATTCCGGCACGCCCGCGGTTGACAGCCCAATTCCCATTACGGCTCGTGCGTATCAGGGGAATTCTGGTGTTGTCGGGGTTGCTGTGCTGCCATCAGATATTACTGATGCTATCACCTCTACGATGCTGGTCAGCATTAGCGGGGCAGGATCAACACAGCCACCGACGCAACCGCCGACGCAGCCACCTGCTGCGGAGCAGACCGAATATCGTTTCGTTCTCGAGTGTGTTGGCTCACGAAATAAAGGTCATCTGGATGAACCAGTTCTCTGTAGCCAGTTTGCCCCATATAACATCGTTACCAGCGATTCGGCGATAGCCTGCAGCCAGGTCTCCATCAATGGCACATCGGCAACGGTAGTCATTGCATGTAAAGGGGTGCCTCCCACCGACCCCAACAGCACATTCAGCCTCACCTTTACCAAGAGTGGTTATCGTATTGAGTCTTCTCCTGTAACGGGTCTCAAACTGCCGGTTGCCGGTGCTCCTCCGATAAATGGAGCATGTGTGAAAATGGTCGAGCAAACTCTGGTGGATGCTAATCCATCCTCATGTACAGGATCTTTAGCTACAACCAATTGAAATAGATAGAAAAAAGGCTTCGTTTGTGATCTGATTTAATCGCAAAAAAAAACCGACACGCCCGAAGCCATGACTATTATCAATGCAAC